>CANRLY010000031.1 GCA_947631585.1 uncultured Clostridia bacterium | reverse complement strand
AACGGCTTGTGCCTGTACCTGCATTTGTATAAGTAGGAGGGTATTTGTCAGGTGTATAAAATTGTTGCTAAAAGACAGCTCAACCAGCAGATAGTCCTGATGGAAGTGGAAGCTCCGTATATCGCAGCCAAGGCTCAGGCAGGACAGTTCATAATCTTTCGGGTGGACGAAAAGGGCGAAAGGATACCGCTCACCATCGCCGACTGCGATAAGCAGAAAGGTACTGTGACTATAATTTTCCAGACCATCGGCGCATCGACCATGCGGCTGGCTCAACTGGAGGAAGGGGACAGCATACTGGATTTCGTAGGTCCTCTGGGAGTGGCTACCCATTTTGAAGATAATGTAAAGAAAGTCGCAGTTGTCGGCGGCGGAGTAGGCTGCGCTATTGCCTATCCGCAGGCTAAATCGCTTTTCAATAAAGGAGTGAGCGTGGACGTTATCGCCGGCTTCAGAAGTAAGGATATAGTTATCCTGGAAGATGAAATGAAAAAAGTCTCCGACAGGCTTTTCGTCACCACCGACGACGGTACATACGGAACAAAGGGATTCGTCACCGACGTGCTGAAAAAGCTCATCGAGGAGGGCGAAAAGTACGACGCTGTGGTTGCTATAGGACCTGTCCCCATGATGAAATTCGTGTGTGAAGTCACAAAGCCTTACGGCATAAAGACGATAGTTTCCCTTAACCCAATCATGGTAGACGGTACAGGAATGTGCGGCGGCTGCCGTGTTACAGTGGGCGGACAGTTGAAGTACGCCTGCGTTGACGGCCCTGACTTTGACGGACACCAGGTGGATTTTGACGAGCTGATGAAGAGAAACGGTTCGTATAAGGAACAGGAAAAAGACCATGTGTGCAGACTGACGGGAGGTGTTCGCTGATGGCTAATATGTGTCCGGAAAAGACCCCTGTGGCAGAGCAGGACCCGAAAGTCAGGGCGAGGAATTTCAAAGAAGTGTGCCTTGGCTATACCGAGGAGGAAGCCATAAACGAGGCGACCAGATGCCTTAACTGTAAGAACAGACCTTGCGTCAGCGGCTGTCCGGTTGGGGTAAGGATACCTGAATTTGTAGCAAAGGTCGCAGAGGGCGAGTTTGAGGAAGCCTATAAGATCATCACTTCCACAAACGGACTTCCTGCCGTGTGCGGAAGAGTCTGCCCCCAGGAGAACCAGTGCGAGGGCAAATGCGTAAGAGGCATAAAGAACCAGCCGGTGGGCATCGGCAGACTTGAAAGATTCTGCGCTGACTATATGCGTTCAAAGGGAGCAGCTACGGCTGAAAGACCTGTGCCAAACGGTCATAAAGTGGCGGTGGTCGGCTCAGGACCGTCAGGTCTGACCTGTGCCGGCGACCTGGCAAAGCTAGGCTATCAGGTGACGGTGTTCGAGGCGTTCCATACCGCCGGAGGAGTGCTGATGTACGGAATACCTGAGTTCAGGCTGCCAAAGGCGATAGTTCAGAACGAGATCGACAACCTGAAAGCTCTGGGCGTTGAGATAATGACAAACATGGTCATCGGCAAGGTGCTGTCGGTGGACGAACTGCTCGATGAAGGGTATGAAGCGGTGTTTATCGGCTCAGGCGCAGGACTTCCCAGATTTATGGGAATAGAGGGCGAAGGACTGGTGGGAGTCTACTCTGCAAACGAGTACCTTACTAGGATCAACCTTATGAAAGCTTACCTTGACGATTATGATACGCCGGTGAAGAAGTCGAAAGCGGTGGCGGTCGTAGGCGGCGGAAACGTTGCCATGGACGCAGCGAGAAGCGCTATGAGACTGGGCGCAGAGAAAGTTTATATCGTATACAGACGTTCGCTGGAGGAAATGCCTGCCCGAAAGGAAGAAGTTCACCACGCCATGGAAGAAGGGGTGGAGTTCCTTATCCTGAACAATCCGGTGAAGATAATCGGCGACGGAAACGGAAACGTTTGCGGAATGGAATGTATCAAGATGGAACTGGGAGAGCCGGACGAAAGCGGCAGACGTTCTCCCCGCCCGGTGGAGGGCTCAAACTTCCTGCTTGACGTGGACACAGTGATAATGTCCATAGGCACAAGCCCCAATCCGCTTATCAAATCCACTACCGCCGGTCTTGAAACGAACAGAAGAGGCTGCCTTATCGTAAACGAGGACATGAAAACCACCAAAGAGGGCGTCTACGCCGGCGGAGATGCAGTTACCGGTGCGGCGACCGTTATACTTGCCATGGGCGCAGGCAAGACCGCTGCCAAGTCCATAGACGAGTTCATTTCTGCAAAGAAGTAGACCCAGCCATGCCCCCACACAGGTCCGGCACGCCGCAGAGCGGCGTGCCGGACAAACGGGCGCAGCCGCCGGCTGCGCCCGTACCGTGGGCGCACGGAGTGCGCCCACGGCTGTGTGGGGGCTGCCGAAAACGACCAAAGCAAAGGCAGATAGCCAATGCTGAATAAATAATAAGGAGGAAGATCACATGGGAAAATATTCCGGAACACAGACAGAGAAGAACCTGCTGGAGGCTTTTGCAGGCGAATCTCAGGCAAGGAACAAGTATACTTATTTTGCTTCAAAGGCAAAAAAAGACGGCTTTGAACAGATAGCGGCAATGTTCCTGAAAACTGCCGATAACGAAAAGGAACACGCTAAAATGTGGTTCAAGGAACTGGAGGGTATAGGCGATACCGCCCAGAATCTCCAGAACGCCGCCGATGGGGAAAACTTCGAGTGGACTGATATGTACGAGGGCTTCGCTAAGACCGCCGAGGAGGAGGGCTTCCCGGAACTGGCTGAAAAATTCCGTATGGTGGCGGCTATCGAAAAACACCACGAGGAACGCTATAGGGCGCTGCTGAAAAACGTCCAGAACGACCAGGTGTTTGAAAAGAGCGAAGTTAAGATCTGGGAATGTCGTAACTGCGGCCATATCATCGTCGGAACTAAAGCTCCCGACGTCTGCCCGGTGTGCGCACACCCCCAGTCCTATTTTGAACTTAACTGCGAAAATTATTGAGATTCCCGTATTCGCCCCGACTTGCCTTGAACAGGTCGGGGCGAATTTTTGCCCGACTATATGCGATATTGTAAATAAAATGTGAAGTTGAAAAATCCTATTTGCAAAACCTGCGCTTTGTGCTATAATTAATGTGTAGAAGTATCAGCTTTTCAGACGAAAAAGGAAAGGAAAGGGATAAGTTATGGCGGAAAAACCTTTGTATAAGCGTTTGAAATATAAGAATATCGCAGTGGCGCTGGCAGTTCTGCTGCTGATAATACTTTGTATATCCGCTGCCTGCAACGGTAAGAAAAAGGATAACGACGATGATAAACAAAAAGGCAAAAAACCTGCCGTTACTACCGTTGACCCCAATAAAGGCGAAGCCGGCGACCCGGAAAAAACTGAACCCCAGGGTCAGGACGGCAACGCTGAACTGCTGGAGGATAACTACCAGTATGTCGCCTTGGAAAATGAAAAAAATATCCATAGCGGCGCACTTATCCTTGTTAACAGCGACCACGAATTTACAGGAAAAGAACCTGCCGACGTGGTCAGCAGCTACGACTATAGAACTACTTCCGACGGGGATAAGGTCATGTCTATCACGGACAGCGACGTCTCCGCTAAAAAAGCCGTCCTGTCAAGCCTCAGAAAAATGCTCAGCGACTTTAAAAAGGAAAAGGGCAAAGACGACGTGATGCTCTCTAAAGGCTATGTCTCTGTGGCTGACCAGAAAACTATCTACGAAAACGCCGACGACCCTAAAAAGGAGGAAGCTCCCGGCTTCAGCGAACACCATACCGGCTATGCGCTGGACTTTCAGCTGGATCAGGAAAATTACCCGAAATTCACCGGCGAGGGCGACTACGCCTGGGTCAATGAGAACTGCTTTAAGTACGGCTTTATCCAGAGATACCCCGACAGTAAATCGGATATCACCGGCGTAAAGGGCAAGGAGTGGCACTATAGATACGTTGGCGCTCCCCACGCCCAGCTCATCTATGAAAACGGACTCTCCTTTGAGGAGTACATCGACCACCTGAAACAGTATAACCGTGAAGCTCCGCTGTATTTCAACGACTATTCAGGTACAAGATATGCCATTTACTATGTTCCGGCAAGCAAGGAGGATTCCACTAATGTGGACGTTCCTCTCCATAAGAACGAAAAAGCCTATAAGTATAGCATTTCCGGAAATAATGTGGACGGATATATCGTTACAGTGAATATTTCCGCCGGAGAAGTAGAACCTAAAGAATAATAGTTTTCTTTTTTGAGACCGGTGAAATTTGCGGTCTTAATATCACTTTTGAAAAGAGGTCAAGACCATGAGCGAATGTACTCACGATTGCTCAAGCTGCGGCGAAAACTGCTCCTCCAGACAAGGAGAGAGCCTGCTTGCAAGCCCCAATAGCCAGAGCAATATAAAGAAAGTTATAGGCGTGGTCAGCGGAAAAGGCGGAGTGGGAAAATCTTTCGTAACTTCGCTGCTGGCAGTTTTTGCCCAGAGAAACGGATATAAAACAGCCGTCCTCGACGCCGATATAACCGGCCCGTCTATCCCTAAAGCCTTCGGCATTACACAGAAAGCCGATGCGGTGGAGGAGGGGATACTTCCAGCTGAAACTAAAACAGGTATCAAAATAATGTCGGTAAACCTGCTGCTGGAGGACGAAAAACAACCGGTGGTCTGGAGAGGTCCGGTCATCGCCGGTGCGGTCACTCAGTTCTGGCAGGACGTTATCTGGGGGGACGTGGACTATATGTTCGTGGATATGCCTCCCGGAACAGGCGACGTTCCGCTGACAGTGTTCCAGTCTATTCCGCTGGACGGCATAATCGTGGTCACTTCGCCCCAGGAACTGGTCTCCATGATAGTTGAAAAAGCCGTCAAGATGGCTGAACTTATGAATGTCAAGATACTTGGCATAGTTGAAAATATGAGCTATTTCAAATGCCCTTGCTGCGGCGAAACGGTCAATATCTACGGCGAAAGCGCCATCGACGTCATTGCCGCCGAGTACGGTATCCAGGTGCTTGGCAAACTGCCTGTAGAACCTGAAGCCGCAAAGCAGATGGATAACGGAGTTATCGAACTTTATAATAAGACCGACTTTGACGGCGTTGCACAGAAGATATTCGGATAGCGAAAATTTTTGTTGAGCATAAACGAAAAAGCAAAGAAGCTCCGGCGTGCAGCCGAAGCTCCTTTGAGTTATCGCAGAGATCAGAAATTGCTGTTTTCCTGCTTGTTCTGGGAATTTTTCGAGTCGCTGTAATTCTGCTCCTGCTTGTTCTGAGAATTTTTGCTGTTCTGAGAAGCTTTATCGTTCTTGTTCTGAGCAGACTTGTTGGACTGATTCTTTTCAGACATTTTCGTTTCCTCCGTAAACTTATTTGGGACACGTCTAGCGTCGTCCGCCATTAATATTCCCCCATAGCCGGAAATTATACCGGACTTAATAAGGCTACAATTTATTTGAAAGGATTGATATATTTTGGCAAAGATCAAAGATAATGCTGCCCTTAAAAAGGCAGGAGGTTTCTTCAGCGAATTTAAAACGTTCATCGCAAGAGGAAACGTAATGGACATGGCAGTCGGCGTTATCGTCGGCGGAGCTTTCACTGCGATAGTGAACTCACTGGTAAACGATATGCTTATGCCGTTTATCGGAATGGTGCTGGCAGGTGTGAACTTCAACAACCTGGGCGTCACTATCCCCTGGGGAAATAAACCTTTCATCAACTTCGGCGGATTCCTCCAGGCAGTGATAACTTTCCTCCTCACTGCGCTGTGCGTGTTTATCATCGTGAAGCTGATAAATTCCGTACATAAGAAAAAAGAAGAGCCTAAGCCTGAGCCTGAGCCGGTTATCCCGGAGGACGTAAAGCTGCTTATGGAGATAAGAGATCTTCTTAAAAACGGCGGTACTCTCCCCGAGGAAGCTGCCGAAAAGGTAGAAGAAGCCGCTGAAAAAGCTACAGAAACCGTCTGACTATCCGTAAGATCAAACAGACCGACCGTTCCCAAAAAAGGGAGCAGCCGGTCTTTTTTTGCCGGTGAGACCACATCACTTGGTCTTGGTGTTTATGTATTCAGGACGAAGCTTTGAGTAAACTATCTTCTGGCTGGAATAAAGCCCGTAGTAACCAGAAAGCATATAGGATATCCCGCAGGCAAGGGCGAAGAAAAGTATACCCTCCGTGCCGAAAAGCTCAACGCTCAGTATCATGGAAGCAATGGGACAGTTCACAACTCCGCAGAACATTGCCACCAGCCCTACCGCTGCGGCAAATGAGGGGTCAAGCCCCAGCAGACCTCCTGCCACACAGCCGAACGTCGCCCCGATGAAAAACGACGGCACTATCTCTCCGCCTTTGAAACCGCAGCCGATGGTTATGCAGGTAAAGACCATCTTCAGCAAAAACGCTTCCGGTCTTGCCGAACCCTCCAGAGCTTTTCCTACAATGTCCATTCCTGCGCCGTTGTAATCGAACGTCCTCAGCCCGAAAGTCAGAGCCACTATTGCCAGACCGCCCACAAAGGCTTTTAAATAGTGATTTTTGATAAACTTGTGTATCACCCCCGGACCGTGCCGCATCATCATGCAGAAAATAATGCTGATAACGGCGGTCATGGCGGAAAGCGCAGTTATTCTTGCAATGTCGGCAAGGGAAAACTTCGGCAGACCGGTTATGTCAAACCGCTCAGGGGGTATCCTGAACGCAAGGGATATGGCGTAAGCGGTCATCGCCGAAATAAGCCCCGGCACTAACGCCGAGTAGTATATCACCCCTACGCTTATTACTTCCATTGCGAAAAACGCCGCCGTAACAGGCGTTCCGAATAATGCTGAGAAAAGTCCTGCCATTCCGCAGATGACCACCAGACTCATGTCTTTCCGGTCAAGACGAAACAGTTTCCCGATGTTGAAGCCGATGTCTCCCCCCAGCTGAAGAGCAGCCCCCTCACGTCCTGCCGAACCGCCAAGAAAATGGGTTATCGCAGAGGCGATGAAGATAGCCGGCACCAGCGCAAGAGGTATCCGCTTGTTGGCTCTTACTGAGCTTAAAATGAGGTTCGTGCCGGTGCGGTCGCTTAACCTCAGCAGCCGGTAAAGGGCAACTATCGCTATTCCGCCCAGAGGAAGAAACAGTATTATAAAACTGTGGGCTTGCCTGAAAACAGTTGCACGCTGTATCGTTATGCTGAAAAAAGACCCCACAACGCCGGTTATCACACCGGTGACCCCGGCGACCGCCAGCCACTTGAAAAATGTGACTGCGTAATCTTTTATGGCGGAAAGGTAGGCTTTGTATGCGACTTTCATAAAAATTCCAGACTTTCATGTGAAATGTGTTATCAGAGAGACCGTTTTTATTGTATCACAAACCGCCTGCGAAATCAAGAATAAAAAATATCGGTTTTTGCACTTGTCAATAAGGTCAAAATGGTGTATAATAGAAAAGTAATTCGTTAATTTGCGGAAACGATCTTGAAATCCGTTGATACTGAAAGGAATGATTCAAATATGGATCTTGAAATGGTAAAGTATCTTGCCGATCTGGGAAAACTGTATTTTTCCGACGAGGAACTGGAAGAAAACTCCAGACAGATGACGAGCATAGTAGAACTCATGGATACGATAAAGGAAATAGATATTTCCTACGACCCGCTGAAAGATAATAAGAACGTTTATCTTCCCGACCTGAGAGAGGATAAGAGCGCACCGTCCATGCCGACGGAAAAGGTGCTGCAAAACGCCGTCAACAGCGGCAGCTGCTTTGTTGTGCCAAAGGTAGTAGAATGACGGTGAGAAAGGGCTGACAGAAATGGATATGAAAACAGTAAAGGTCAGGGAACTGAGAAAGCTGCTTGACGAGAAGAAAGTCTCCGCAGGGGAACTGTGCGAAATGTGCTTTTCACAGATAAAAGCTGCGGACGATACCTATAAATGTTATATCACCACCACTGAGGAAATAGCCGCAGAACAGGCAAAAAAAGCTCAGGAACGTATCGACAGGGGAGAGTCCGCTCCGCTGACGGGTATTCCTTTTGCCATAAAGGATAATATCTGCACCGACGGCGTAAAGACCACCTGCGCCAGCAAAATGCTTGAGGACTTCGTTCCTCCGTATAATGCAACGGTCATGGAAAAACTTAACGAGCAGGATATAGTCATGCTGGGCAAGACCTCTATGGACGAGTTCGCTATGGGCGGCTCAACGCAGACTTCCGCCTTTGCCAAGACCAAAAACCCGTTCGACCCGCAAAGAGTCCCCGGCGGTTCTTCCGGCGGAAGTGCGTCTGCGGTCTCTCTGGGAATGTGCGCTGCGGCGCTGGGTTCTGATACCGGAGGCTCTATAAGACAGCCGGCGGCTTTCTGCGGAATGACCGGCATGAAGCCTACCTATGGCAGAGTTTCCAGATATGGGCTGGTGGCGTTCGCTTCCTCCCTGGACCAGATAGGTCCTATGGCAAGGGACAGCCACGACTGCGCTGTTATCCTGAACGCTATATGCGGCTTTGATCCCCACGACGGAACAAGCTCCAAAAATTCCGTTCCTGATTTTACAGAAAAGATAGGCAAGAGTATCAAGGGCATGAAGATAGCGCTCCCGAAAGAATTTTTTGCCGAGGGCATAGACGGCAGTATCAGGGAAGCGGTCATGAACGCCGCTCATACCTATGAGGAGCTTGGCGCACAGCTGGTGGAATGTTCCATGCCCTCCCTGAAATACGCAGTTCCGGCATATTACCTTATCGCCTGCGCAGAGGCTTGCTCTAACCTTTCCAGATACGACGGCATCAAGTACGGTCACCGCTCAAAGGTGGGCGACAGCTACGAAGAACTGATAATGCACTCACGGGCGGAGGGCTTTGGCGACGAGGTCAAGAGAAGGATACTTCTTGGCAACTACGCTCTTTCCAGCGGATATTATGACGCTTATTACGGAAAGGCTATGGCTCTGAGACAGCTTATCAGACAAGAGTATAACGACATTTTTGAAAAATGCGATATAATTCTTACCCCGACTACCCCGACTACCGCCTACCGCTGCGATGAAAATATCAGCGACCCGGTCAAAATGTATCAGGCTGATATATGTACCGTAACGGTGAATATCGCCGGACTTCCCGGTGTTTCTACCCCGTGCGGCTACGATCAAAAAGGTCTCCCTATAGGAATGTCAGTTATCGGACGGCATTTCGATGAGGCGACTGTCATACAGGCGGCTGACGCCTTTGAAAAGACTTTTGAGAGAAAAGCTCCCAGAGTATGAGTATCAGCTTTTGAAAGGAATGAATACAGATGAGCAATATGAGCAACTATAGGACCGTTGTGGGACTGGAGATCCATGCGGAGCTTCTTACAAAGTCAAAGGTGTTCTGTACCTGTAACGCTGAGTTCGGCGGCGACCAGAACACCAGGTGCTGTCCGGTCTGCACAGGTATGCCGGGAACATTGCCGGTAATAAACCAGACGGCTGTGGAATATGCGGTAAAAGCAGGATTTGCCCTTAACTGCGGAATAAATAAATTTTCAGTGTTCGATAGGAAAAACTACTTTTACCCTGACCTGCCAAAGGCTTACCAGATCTCCCAGCTGAATCTGCCTCTTTGCATAAACGGTAAAGTAACTATCAAGGTGGACGGCAAGCAAAAGGATATCCGCATAAACCGTATCCACCTGGAGGAGGACGCCGGAAAACTGGTGCATGACGACTTTAACGGCGTTTCACTGGCGGACTATAACAGGTGCGGCATACCGCTGATAGAAATAGTTACCGAGCCGGATATTTCCTCTGCGGAAGAGGCTATGGCGTTTGTTGAAAAGATATCTCTGCTGCTCCAGTATGCAGGAGTGTGCGACTGTAAGATGGAGCAGGGTTCTCTCAGGTGCGATGTAAATATTTCCTTGATGAAGCCTGACGCCAAAGAGTTCGGAACAAGAGCTGAGATAAAGAACCTGAACTCTGTAAAATCCGTGGGCAGGGCTATCAAGTACGAGGAAAGACGTCAGGCGCTGCTGCTGGACGCAGGAA
Organism: uncultured Clostridia bacterium; assembly: GCA_947631585.1. GTDB lineage: Bacteria > Bacillota > Clostridia > Oscillospirales > Ruminococcaceae > JAAZZIT01. Next base: position 3,851 of record CANRLY010000031.1, on the reverse strand, counting down.
AAAGAGTCGTTCAGGAGACCAGACGTTACGACGCCAACAGAGATACCACCAAGTCCATGCGTTCTAAGGAAAATGCCCACGACTATAGGTATTTTCCTGAGCCGGATATACTCCAGGTGAATTTCACAGACGAAATGCTGGACGAGATCAGGGCTAAGCTGCCGGAAATGCCCGAACGCCGCCTTGACCGCTATATAAACGAGTATGGGCTTTCCGCCGTAGATGCAAAGATACTGGTGAACAATAAGATAGTCTCAGACTTCTTCGATAAGGCGGTGGCTTGCTGCAATAGACCCAAGAGCGTCTGCGCCTTTATACTTACAGAGTTTATGAGGAGAGTCAACCTGGGGGAAATAGATGTAAATGCTCTCAGCTTTACACCTGAGGAATTTGCAAAACTGGTAGAAATGTCAGATACAGAGAAAATTTCTAAAAACGACGCAAAGACCGTTTTCAGAAAGATGGTGGAGACCGGCAGGGGAGCGGAAGATATCGCAAAGGAAAACGGCTTCCTCATCGTGGAAGATACCGATAAGGCGGCTGGCGTGATAGACGAAGTTTTGTCGCAGAACCAGGCTCAGGTGCAGCAGTATGTAAACGGCGAGACCAAGGTGTTCGGCTTCCTGATGGGGCAGTGTACCAAGGCGCTGAAAGGTCTGGCTACCCCTAAGACCATAAAGCAGATACTTGAGCAGAAGCTTGCTTCCATGGCGAACGAAAAGCAGTCGCACGGCCACACCGGCAGCGCAGAACAGACCGAAGAGACGGATATCTCAAAACTGACCGTCTATAAAAACGAGAGCAGGTATGTTCCCGAAAAGGACGGGGATTTCCTGCTGGTGGACGGCGAAGAACTTATAGAAGAATTTGACTCTGAAGAAGCAGATATCGGCGATACGGTGGAATTTTCCGCCTGCGTCCATAAAATAAGGAATATGGGAAATATCTCCTTTGTACTGCTGAGAACTGCCAGAGACGTTATACAGGGCGTTTATAGTCCGTCCGAGTGTAAGGACAGCATAGAGGGCTTGAGAGAGGGATTTTATGTCCATGTAAAAGGAAAGGTCAAGGAGAATAAGCGTGAGATATGCGGCTTTGAGGTGGAACTCAGCTCTATAAGCCTGGTCTGCGCACCGGCAGCCGAGTATCCCTTGAAGATATCCCAGGGCAGACTGAATTGTTCCCTTGACGTAAACCTTGACAACAGGTCGGTTTCCCTGAGAAACCCTTACGAAAAAGCGGTGTTCAGGATACAGGACGCAGTTGTCACCGGAACTCATAAATTCCTGCGGAAAAACGGCTTTACCGAAATACACACCCCGAAGATCGTAGCCCAGGGCGCAGAGGGCGGAGCTAATATTTTCCGCCTGGACTACTTCCAGAAAAACGCTTTCCTGAACCAGTCGCCTCAGTTCTATAAGCAGGCAGCAATTGCATTTTTTGACAGAGTGTACGAGATAGCTCCGGTCTATAGGGCGGAAAAGCACGCCACTTCCAGACATATAAACGAGTATATCGGTCTTGACTTTGAGATGGGATATATTGACAGTATGTATGATGTTATGAACATGGAGACGGCAATGCTCAGGTATGTGATGAAGTATGTTAAAAAGCATTGCGAAAGGGAAATAAAGCTGCTGAATGTGGAAGTCCCTGAGGTGGGAAGGATACCAAGCCTGAAGTTTTCACAGTGTCTTGAGATACTCAGAGGACCTGACGGCGGCGCAGGAAAGAAGTTTGACCTTGACCCTGAGGACGAAGTAAGACTGGGCGAGTACGCCAAGGAAAAGTACGGAAGCGACTTTATATTCGTTACTCACTTTCCAAGCTCGAAGCCGCCGTTTTACGCCATGAACTCCAGAGAGGACAGCAGGGAAGCCTATAAGTTCGATTTGCTGTTCCGTGGTCTGGAAATAACCTCCGGAGGTCAGCGTATACACGATTATGATGAGCAGGTGGCAAAGATGAAAGCTCAGGGGCTTGACCCGGCAGACTTCGCCAGCTACCTGGAGTCCCATAAGTATGGGCTTCCCCCGCACGGTGGACTGGGCATTGGTCTGGAACGTCTGGTAATGAAGCTCTGCGGACTTTCAAATATACGCAGCGCATCAATGTTCCCAAGAGATATAAACCGCCTTATGCCGTGATCGGCGTGTTATCCAATTGCCAGAGCTGTCTGCTCTGGCAATTTTTGCGCCTGCGCCCCTGCCGCCGTTGGCGGCAGGGGTTTGTGCTGTGCGAAGCACAGCACACCAGCGGAGCGGCAGCTCCGCTGCGCAGGCGCAGCCGTTATTTCGCCGCTGGGACGAAATTCTAAACGGCGCTCAGGCGCAGCCGTTATTCCGCCGCTGGGCGAAATTTCGAACGGTGCGCAGGCGCAGCCGTGATTTCACCGCTGGGCGAAATTCCGAACGGTGCGCAGGCGCAGCCGTTATTTCGCCGCTGGGCGGAATTCCGAACGGTGCGCAGGCGCAGCCGTGATTTCACCGCTGGGCGAAATTCCGAACGGTGCGCAGCCCGACTGGTGAAACTTTCGAGGCTGGACGAGGTAATTCACATAAAAGAAAAGGCCGCTTTTCAGCGACCTTTTTTGCGTTGTTAAGCTTTGCGCAGCATTATTCAGCTTTGTCATAACAATGGAAAACTTCTTCTGCGGCGGCGGCGTCACGCTCATTGTTTTTGGTGAACAAACTTACCAATGGCACTAATATCAGACCTAATATCATCGCTAACGCACCTGCATTTATCGGGGAAAGTATGTTCAGCTTTAAGCCAAGTCCAATAACTTTCTCGTTGAGCGCAGGAAACAGCCCTAAACTGAATAATACCATGTGTACTACCGTCAGACCTACCCCCACGATCATTGAAGTCCACACCGCCGCTTTTGTTACCTTCTTTGAATATAGACCGTACATGAACGGCGCAAGAAATGCTCCGGCAAGAGCGCCCCATGAGATGGACATGAGAGTGGTTATGTATGTGTTCGGATTGAGTGCGATTATTACCGAAAGCAGCAGAAAAAGCGCAATGAATACCCTCATTATCAGTACCTGCTTTTTCTCGTCAAGACCGTTTTTGAAACGGGGCTTGATGAGGTCTATGGTCAGCGTGGAACTGGAGGTCAACACTAAGGAGGAAAGAGTGGACATGGAAGCCGACAACACCAGAACTACTACTATTCCAAAAAGAATATCAGGTACTGCCGAATCCAGAAGCTTTGGAACTATCGAATCATATGCAAGCTTGCCGGTGGCGCTGTCCGCAATTTCTTCTTGAGTCACAAACAGCCGTCCGAAGCCTCCTAAAAAGTAACTTCCGCCAGCTACTACAAAGGCAAACAGCGTTGAGATGATAGTGCCTCTTTTTATGGAAGCGTCGTCTTTGATGGCGTAAAACTTGTGTACCATCTGCGGAAGTCCCCATGTGCCGAGAGATGTAAGTATCACGACTCCCAGCAGGTTGATGGGGTCAGGTCCGAATAACGAACCGTAAGCTCCCGCCTGACCTCCCTCAACAGGCAGGTCTTTCAGTTTGCCCAAAGCGGAGAAAAGCCCTCCCTGCTTGCTCAAAGCGCAGACGACCACCGCCGTTATTCCGCCTAACATTATCAGCCCCTGCACAAAATCGTTTATCGCCGTGGCAAGATAACCTCCCAAAATAACATAAACAGCCGTCAGTACCGCCATCGCAAGTATGCAGTAGCTGTAATCTATGTTGAAAGCCATCGCAAAAAGCCTTGAAAGTCCGTTGTATACCGATGCGGTGTATGGTATCAGGAATATGAAAACTATGATTGCCGCACAGTTTTTCAAAGCTTTTGAATTGTACCTCTTCTCGAAAAATTCCGGCAT
>CANRLY010000030.1 GCA_947631585.1 uncultured Clostridia bacterium | reverse complement strand
TACACCTCGTACACAATGTCGGAAGCCAGTTCCCGTGCGCCGTCAATGGTGTGCAGCTTATCCAGCGCAAAGCCGAATATCCTGTCCATGTACTGATAAATGTATTTGTCTGCTAGTTGTTTTTCCATATCGAATGCCTCCGGAAGCGTTCTCATATATATTGTGCCGACTTTTGCTGAAAGGTTGGGCGCTGCGAAAGAAAAATATCGTTAATTTTTTTAAAAACCCTCCTCGCTTCGCAAAATGAAACGGGGAGGGTTAACATTTACCTATTCATTCACGCCACGCCTGGCGGCTTCGGCAAAGAGCCTTACAATTTCGCAGGCTCTGCGCTTGTCGTCATGGGGAAGCGACCTGAAAATTTCCAGCAAAATTTCTTCCTCAATGTCAGACTGATCTTGTCTGCCGTTGATGATATGATCGGTTGTAACGTTAAGTGCAGAGGCAAGGTTTCTCACCGTTGTAACAGTCATGTTTTTTCTGCCTTTTTCGATATCCGCAAGAAACTGTACTGAAATATCTGCGCTTTCGGCAAGCCGTTCTCTCGAAATTCCCATTTCCGACCTTAATTTTAATATTCTTTGTCCTGTTTCAAAATATTTGTTTTCCATGACCTCACCTCTATAGATATAGTATAACCCATACTATAGAAATAAAAAATCATCTATAGATATTGACAAACATAAACTATAGTTGTATAATAATATCAAAGGAGGTCGTATTATGAAAAAATTAGTAACTGTAATAATGGCGTTTCTTATGGCTGCAACTGCTTTGAGCGGCTGTAATGACGAAAGCGATGCCGGTTCTTTAGTGCGGGATAAAGAAGCCGATACAACGTGGAAAGTCAAAACAACTCAGTCCGAAACCTCTCAGCCGACCGTAACGGAACAGCCCGAACAACCCGAGCAACCCGAAATACCGGAAGAACCATCACTCCCCGACTTTGAAGATGAAGAAGTTGTAAAGCAGCTTGCAATGGAAGCGATGAATACCATTATATATAAAGATTACGATAAATACATTGAATTGGCTAATACCGACTTCTTAAAGCAATTTGGTAAAGATGCCGGTGTCGATGATGAGGATTTCGCCGAATACCTTGAAACCGAATACTTTGAAGAATGTTCTCAGGAATTTCAGGAGCTCAGCCGCTATAATTGGTCTGATCAGATCTTGTCTGATATAGAAATATTAGAAAGTGAGATATATGAATTTGAGCAATATAAAGCATATTCTTATACATTTACTTTGAATAACGGACGTTATATTGAAGCTGACCTTGAATGTATTACCGATGGAAATGAGTACTCAATAACGATCGGCGATGTTGAATTTTTGTGGTAAGTCTGATTATATGGAGGTTTAATTATGTATTGTAAACACTGTGGAAAACAAATAGCAGATGATAACAAATTCTGCCCCGGCTGCGGAGCACAGGTGGGGGCAGAAGCAACGACAGCTTCTGTCGGCAATGTTTTCAAAGGAATATCACTTGACCATGATATAGCCATAAAGTTTGTTAATGTAGTAATGGCTTGCTTGACTATATTGACATTGATAGCTGTATTTTTAATGCCGCTCGGCAAAATACGCCCTGTATGGATGAGTGATTTTTATGATGTAGGGATATTTGTTGAAAGCGATGAGGAATTGATACATGAGTTCATGGATGTTAGCGGCGTACTCCTGTATACAGGAATATTCTGCTTCTTTGTCACAGCGGTTTTTGCAGTTAAAGGTTTCGGAAAGATAACACTGGTATTTTCGGTGGCAAGTATGGTACTTATGACTGCTGCCGTTTCAGGGCTTAAAAAGATTGAGGGAGCAAACCTTACTGTTATTAAGCGTGGCTCAGGCTACATAATGTTTATGATATGTATGGTAGCTTTTATTTTGCTTGCGTTTCTGTTAAACTACTTAAAAACGTTAAAGCACAAAGCTGAACGTGAAGCCGAACACCAAAGGATAGAGAAAAACCGAGCCGCCCGTGCTTCTCAAAATCAGGAGTAGACAAAAACAAATGCTCTCTCAGCTCATAGCCGAATCCCCCCAACGTAAAACCCCCTGAGTGCCTGACTCAGGGGGTAATTTGGGTAATTGGGTTAATTTGTGAGTGTCAGTGTTCAGTCCTGCCGAAAGTCATTCCTGCTGTAGGTCAGCCGGAGCGGTTTTCAATGCTGCCGTCGTTTTCAGTCCTGCCACGTCTGAAACGATCGAGTATACCAAAATGCAAAGAGTCGGTATAACGCATAATATAGGGATAAATATGCATAAGCATACATTTTCAACGATGTAATACTTCAGCGATAAGGAAGCAAATATTACATCAGTTATCAAAGTGGCAAGAGCTCCGGCGACCAGGTAGCTCATAAGCAGGAATACTGCGGCGGCAAATGCAGTCCATAACGGTAAAGCTGCCAGCCCCAGTATGTTGAATGTCCTGCTGCTCTTGTTTTGAAAGGTCATCCGGTAATCAATAAGCTTTATTATTATACAAGCTGATATAACTGCGGCAAGAACAGGAAAATCAGCAATAGACCCTACCAAAACATCTATCGCCATAAACCTGCCCTCTCCGGTAGGCTCGTAGTCAGGGTCGGATAACCAGCCGTAATTTATCCCGCAAACTATCACGGGTATCAAAAGACTTACCGCAAATACTATCAGACAGATCTTTAACGCCTTTTTTGCAAACTCTTGATCAGTCACAAATTTTGAAATTTTCATAATAACCAACCTTTCTTTTGCAATTTCATCAAATCATATCAAATAAAATTTATTCCTCCGGGGCTTTGATGGTAAAATCGACTTTCTGGTGACGAATGTGGAATTCATTCAGCGAACTTGAACCTTTGCCAACAAGATCGTATGAGACGTCACAGCTGATATTAATGTCGCCGTCTACGCCTGTCAAAAGGATCGTGCCGTCAAGATAATCGTTGTACGACTGCAAGAGCAGTTCCGATTCGCCGAGATCATTGTAATAGTCATGGTCGTAAATAATTTTGTACATGCCGTCCATACAATGATAATTATGGTCAAAATCGTATTTGTCCTCTCCGCCGTTGGTGTAAAAACTGCTGTCTTTTATAACAGAACAGTTGTCGCTTATTTTCATACGAACATTAAGATTTTTAATATCATATAAGTGAATTTCATCTTCATATCCTAGATATTTATGCTCACCGGCAAAAAAATCCAGTCTGACAACAGAATCCGAATAATAATACAGTGAAGGAAACCTGATATCGAGCCCCACGTCATCTGTCTTGCTCAGATGATTTTTTAAAACATAACTGTAATTGCTAGCTTCGTCCTGTATAATGGTGACATTCTCCAGCTTTTCTATATTAATGAGAAGCGCTACAAACACCAGCGCCGCTATCACTCCGACGATACACCCCAAAATGATAAAAACCTTTTTCTTTTTGCTGTTTACTGCATTTTCCATAAGTAAACCTCACTGCTAAAATTAATACCTTTCGCCGAAACTTACCCCTCCGGCTTTTTATCTTCTCAGAGCTTGGTACCGTCCTTGAACGCTTCTCCCACCCTGCCGGAGACCTTGTAGTATCCGTGAGTGTAAGGGTCAAAAGCGATTGCTCCCAGAGCGTCTATATCCGGTTTTCCGTCCTTGAGCAGCTCCTCTTCCGCATAGACCGCCGCCACCTTTCCGATAACGCCGATACCTCTGCTTCCGCCCTGATACTCCACAAATTCGCACTCCACAGCGATGGGCAGTTCGTTTATGACAGGTGCGTCAACATTCGCCGCCTTGGTAAAGGTCATGCCGCTTTTTGCAAATTTCTCCTTGTCGTTCCTGCCGCTGACAATTCCGAAATGGTCTGCTTCCACAACGTGCTTTTCATCGGCAATGTGGATAACGAATCCTTTTCTCGCCTTGATGTTCTCCACCGTCTTGTGGCTCTCGGTAAGATTCAGAGCTACCATGTCCCTGGAGAGCATAGTTCCCCATGCGGCGTTCATAACGTCCACCGTGCCGTCCTCGTTGAAAGTTGCTATCAAAAGCACCGGCATCGGGAAAATAGCTTCTGTTGTGCTGATCTGTTTTTTCATAAAAATACCTCCGTTTCATAAAGCCGTGGCTTTCCGGCATAAAAATTTATTTTGTTACTGATATTATAAACAATTTCCAGATATTTGTCAATAGAGAAATATTAAAACGCCCCGCCCTGAAATATCAGAGCGGAGCGTTGGCGCTTTGTACAAATTTAAGCGCATATTTTTGTGCAAAAGGCAGAAAAACCGATTTTTAAAAAATTTTTTCTCAGAAACTGTTACATTTCGCCTTTTAAGAAAGTGTTATAGGTGGAAGAGCTAAAACCGGGAGGTTTAGTTCTTGCCCCCTTATATTGCCTGTCCTGATTTCCCGCAGGACAGGCGCTTTTTTATTGGTACTCATAGATCAGCTGCTCAAAGTCCAGGTCAACGAAGCTGTCAATGGTGCGTTCCAGGGAATCTTTCAGCAGTTCTCCGTCAGGGCGCAGGAAGTATTCTTCCAGCTTTTTCGAGACGGTAAGCCGGCAGACGAACCTGTCCCCGACAGTGTGTTCCACCCACTGGGAGTCCCCGTCGCCGTGAACAACGTCCGAGGAGTTGTCCTCTATAAGCAGGCTTATGAACTTTACATCGCTGACGCCGTTTTTTTCGCACCAGACGTAAAACGCCTCCTCAGGCTCAAAGGCTGTCAAAGGGCTGTCCTCAGCGCAGACCTTTCCGTCCTCCACATAGTATAAAGTGTATTCCGCTTCGACCTGCATTGTCGCTATATCCTCCCAGCTTTCGTCAGTGACCTCAGAGACGGCGATCTCCGTCTCGGCCGGGGAAATTGCATCTTCCTGCGGTTGGGAAGTTTCCCACGGGCGGCTCACCCCAAGCCCGACTACCCCCACCGCCAGTATAATGCAGGCGGCTGCTCCTGCAACAGGCATTGCCCAACGCCTTTTCAGCGGAGTTCTTGCGTTTAAGACCAACTGGTCGTCTATTTCGCCTATGGCGTCCAGAATATCTGAATTTTTCATATAAAGCCCTCCTTTGATAACATTTCACGCAGCTTGTTTCTTGTTCTGAAGAGCATACTTCTGACTTTTGTCTCAGAAAAGCCGGTCCTTTCTGCGATGTCGCTGATCGAGTCCAGATACCAGTATCTGCATATGAACACTTTCTGCCGGGAACTGTTCAGCCCTTTCACGAACCTGCCTATAGCCTGTACCAGTTCCTTGTATTCCGCCTGCTGCTGAGGGTCGCCGCCGCTGTCAGGGATACACTGCTCCAGCTCTTCCAGGGCGGAGTCCACCTGACCGCCGCCATGTTTCTGTGAGCGTTTGCTTCTCCACCTGTCTATAGAAAGCCGCCTTGTTATCTTTCCCAGAAACGCCCCCAGTGACGAGGGTTTTTCCGGCGGTATGCTGTTCCAGGCGGCAAGATAAGCGTCGTTTACGCACTCGTTGGCGTCCTCGTCGCTTGCCAGGACGTTAAAGGCAATGCTGTAGCAGAGTCCGCCGTACTTTTGGGAAGTTTCTTCAACGGCTGACTCGCTGCGTTCAAAATACAGTCTGATAATGTCGGAGTCTTTCATAATGCTCCTCCTTAGCGAAAGATCTTTCACTTATATAGACGTAAAACAAGCAGGAATGTTGCATGGAGGGAAAATTTTTCTTAAAACAAATATCCCCGTCCTTGAAACGGGACGGGGAAGATCAGTTGGTTTTATCAGACGGAGGAATGAGATTTTACATACTCAACTACTTCGTCTATCTTGCAGAATGCCAGACCTACCACTGTATCTGCGCAGCCATAGTAGATAGCGATCCTGCCGGTGTCCTTGTCAACGAGGGTAGCGCAGGGGAATGTAACGTTCTGAACGTCGCCTACGCACTCATAGATCTCCTGAGGGCTGATAAGGTATTCAGCGCAGCGGTACTTGACTTTCCACGGCTCGTCCTTGTCGAGAATGCAAGCGGAGAAGCTGTAAACAAAGCCGTTGCAGCTTTCAAGAACTCCGTGGTAGAAGCACAGCCAGCCCTCGCTGGTCTCGATGGGGATAGGACCTGCGCCGATCTTTTTGGATTCCCAGCTTCTCAGCGGTCCCATAACGTGTCTGTGTTCGCCCCAGTATTTCATATCGGGGGACTGGGATATGTACATATCGCCAAACGGAGTGTGACCGGAGTCGGAGGGACGGGAGAACATCAGGTACTTGCCGTTTATCTTTCTGGGGAAGAGAACGCCGTTCCTGTTAAACGGGAGGAAAGCGTTTTCCAGCTGATAGAAAGTCTTGAAGTCAAAGGTGTAGCCCACGCCGATGGTAGGTTTCCAGTCGTAAGCGTTGCACCAGGTAACGTAGTATCTGTCCTCAATCCAGCAAACTCTGGGGTCGTATCCGTAGCCCCACTTGTTGACCTCTTCAGTCGCCTTGTCAGCCTGAACGAACTGTATCCTTTCGGGGTCAAGCTTCCAGTTGATGCCGTCGTCTGAGAATCCCACATGAAGCTCCATATTTCTCTGCTTGTCGTCGCAGCGGAACACTCCTGCGAATTTTCCCTCAAAGGGAACTACCGCCGAGTTGAAGATAGAGTTAGATGTAGGGATAAGGTTTCTGGGGATCACCGGATTGTTCTTGTATCTCCAAACAACGTCGGTGCAGCCCTCAGGTCTGTCCTGCCAGGGCATATTCGGTATAGACTGACCGTTTATGATCTCTACTGCCATAGTATTTTCCACCTTTCATATTTTGTGAAATTACGTTTATCTTTCGATAATTATATTAAAACACATTCCGCTGATTTTTGCAAGCCTAAATTTACCCGGAAATCGTTTTCTTTTTGGGTGAAAACGATTTAGTCAAAAATTTAACACTTAGTTCACATATCCGGCCATGTGCGGTGCAGCCCGGCAGGGCTTCGCCCTGCCGCCTGCGGCGGCAAAGCCGCCGCAGGGAGCCGCCCCCGTCGGGGCGGCGGCTGCACCGCACAATGCAAGTTTAACCTGCTGTGTATAAATCAAAAGATTTAACAGGGGAGAGGTTAAAATATTTATATGACAAGAAAATATTAAGAGCAAAAATTCGTGAAAATATAAAAAAAGCACTTGATAAAGTTGATGAACTTTGTTAAAATGTATGTAAGAATTATCAGTTGCCGAAAGAAAAAGCTGACTATCGAAAGGATAATTGCTATGAAAAAGATAAAAGCAGTAAAAGCGCTGGCAGCAGCAATAGCCGGAGCTGTCACTGTCTCACTGAGCGGATGCTACTTTCTTCCCGATGAGGAGGAAATAATAGACCCTCCAAAGGTCAAGACCTCCGAGGCAGGCTATACCACTATCGTGGCGACAAAAAAGGATATAGTCGACCAGGTGATAAATTCGGGAGTCGTAAGCTCCGTGTCGTCATCGGAAGTGGCTTATGAGGAACAGGGCGGAGTTATAAAGACCGTGTATGTCCAGACGGGCGATACGGTGAAAAAAGGCGACCTTATCTGCGAATGTGATACCGCCGAACTGGATTTCCAGATAAGAGAAAAAGAACTTTATATAAGGAAAGCCGAACTCCAGAAACAACTTCTCCAGGAACAGGGAGCTATGCAGTCTGAAATAGATATGCAGCAGGTGGAAGTCGATATCCTGAATAATGAGTACGAAACGCTCAAGGAACAAAAAGAACTGTCAATGCTCTATTCGCCTATAGACGGTACCGTCTCCTCACTTAGCGACCTCCAGCCGGGCAGCGAAGTCGCCCCCGGTCAGCCTGTGGCAACTATTGTAGACCCGTCAGATGTGTATATCGAGATACAGCCGGTGGACTATACCGTGTTCAAACTCAACGACTCCGTTAATATCCGCATAGACGGCGAGATATATGAGGGCGAAGTGTTCATGACTCCAGGCGATATCCCCGAAAATATGGGCGATGACGACTATGAGGGACTTATCTATAATAAACGTGACGTCTACGTCCGCTTTAAGGACGCTCCGCCGGAGAACTGCATAAATATCATCGCCGACGTTATCCTCGTCCTGGACGAAAGAAAAGACGTTGTGGCAGTGGCAAATAACCTTATCAAGGAGATCAACGGAGAAAAAGTGGTCTATCTGCTGAAAGACGGCAAGAAAGAAGCTGTCACCGTGGAACTGGGACTGGTCACCGGCTCCCAGTCGGAGATAATCTCCGGCGTTGAAGAGGGAGACGAGATCGTTATCAGATAACAGCCAGTTGATTTCGGAAAGGACGGTCAATTACCCATGCTGACCTTATTGTTTCGCAAAATGCGCAATACAAAATGGATGGTCATTTGCCTGCTTGTGGGATTCGTGATGGCGTCCGCCATGATGAGTACCATTCCAATATATATGAACGCTTCCCTCCAGAGAATGTTAGTCAAGGATATGGAGGCTTTCCAGCTGGAAAATAACGTCTATCCGGGACTTTATGCCGCCCAGAGAAAGACGGCTAACCTTTCCGGCGGCAAAAGCCAGAGGGATTACATAAACGACTTCGAGAGCAATATCCTCTCAAACTATAATAAGCTCGGTATCCCTATGCTGAACCGCAAAACAGTCGCCCTTGACGCCTACCTGTATGTGTCGTCGATAAAAGCTACCGCCGGTACTTCTACCAGCCGTATCACCGTGGGCGGAATGTCCTATATCGACCAGCACGTTGATATCACCGAGGGCAGAATGTTCAAACCCGGCATGAGAGACGACGGAGTGATGGAAGCCATAACTACCGCCCAGTCCCTGAAGATCTCCCGCCTTACCGTGGGTACGGTCTATGAGATAGAAAACGTGTTCGGCGGTATGCCTTCCACTAAGGTGGAAATAGTGGGCGTCTTTGAACCAAAGGACGAGGCTGACGCCTATTGGTCGGAAAATATAGATACCGACTATGTGGCAACTCTCTTCCTTGACTACGATACTTTCCTCAACGACGGACTGGATACCGGCGCATTCTCCGTTTCCTCCATCAGGGAACGTATCAGTATGGACTACCCCAATATGGATATGACAGACCTTGCCGGGGTCAATAAACTGCTCCAGGATACCAACGACCTCTATAAGGAAGCAGGTATCTCCCTGTCAGTTCCGGCTAAAACTATCTTCGAGGACTACGCCGACCGTGCCTCCCAGCTGAGACTTATCCTCTGGCTGCTCCAGATACCGGTAATGCTGATGATAGTGTTCTACCTGTATATGGTCTCCCAGCTGAATGTTGAACAGGAGAAAAACGAGATCGCAGTGTTCAAGAGCAGGGGAGCTTCCTCACTGCAAATAATGACTATCTATGCCCTTGAATCTATAGTGCTTGGAATAGCCACTTCCATTATCGGACCTTTTGTCGGTCTGGGGCTTTGCCAGATACTGGGCGCTTCTAACGGCTTCCTTGAGTTTGTGAACCGCAAGGCTCTGCCCGTTCACCTGTCGCTGACCGCATTCACCTATGCGCTTATTGCCGCCGGTGTGTTCTTTGTCACCACCATGATACCTATTTTCCCGGCGACAAAGGTCACCATAGTTGCCCATAAGCAGTCAAAGGCTAAAAAGAATAAAAAGCCCCTCTGGGAAAAAATGTTCCTCGATGTGATACTCCTTGCAGGGTCGGTGGCATGGCTCTATTACTATAACCGCACCCAGCAGGATCTTATCAGCGAGGGCGTGGACAATACCCTTGCCACGGTGAACCCGCTGCTCTTTGTGGCTTCCACCACATTTATACTTGGCGCAGGACTTCTAGTGGTCAGGATCTACCCCCTTGTGGTAAGAGGCGTGTATGCCGTGGGCAAACGCTTCTGGAGTCCGTCGGCTTACGTTTCGCTGAATAATATCGGGCGTTCTTCCACCGGCAGGGAAAAATTCATCATGACTTTCCTGATACTCACCGTTTCGCTGGGACTGTTCTTCGCAAATACCGCAAGGGCGCTCAACCGCAACGCCGAGGACAGGGTGAATTACTCCGTCGGCGCAGACGTGGTAATGAACGAGACCTGGTACAGCAGCGAACTGGATAATGTCTCCGGCCCGTCAGGACCTACCACCGGTCCTACCTATGGAACTCAGGAGGAGACCGAGGACGAACCGGAAGCGGACGCTTCGGAATTTTACTATATCGAACCGTCTATAGAACGCTTTGAGGAACTGGCAGGAGTGGAAAAGGTCACCAGCGTGTTCGACCGTGACGGAGTGACTATTTTTGGCGATACTATTAAAAAGCAGGTACGCCAGCAGGATAATAACGATGACAGAGGCGGCAGAGACTGGGAGGAGATGGCGGATTCCAGGTCTCAGGACAGAGTCACCGAAGCAAGACTCATGACCGTTATACCGGGAGAATTTTCCGAGATATGCTGGTTCAGGAACGACCTGCTCCCCACCCATATCAATAATTACCTTAACGCTTTGGCGGAGTTCCCGTCAGGAGTGATACTCTCCGGCGAATTTGAGGACTATGGAGTGGAGCTCGGCGATAAGGTCACTGTGTCATGGGGCAAGAACGCAGGCGTTGAAGCCACGGTCGTAGCCTTTGCCGACTTCTGGCCGGGCATAAATCCCTATGAAAAGACCAAGTCCGGCGAGTATAAGTGCTTTGCCGTCATGAACTTTGACTATGTGCGCATACAAAGCGCAGTCGAGCCGTATCAGGTCTGGATGAAGCTGAAAGACGGCGCATCGGTGCAGCAGCTTTACGATTCCATAGAAGATTCCGATATCGAGGTTGAGAATATATCCGTTGCCAGCCAGCAGATAATTTCTGAGAAAAACGACCCAATGCTCCAGGGAATGAACGGTGCGCTGACTCTTGGATTTATTATCATTATGATAATGTGCATAATCGGCTTTTTGATCTACTGGATACTTTCCATCAAATCCAGAACGCTGCAATTTGGTATTCTCAGGGCAATGGGAATGTCTTACGGCGAGATAATCGCAATGATAGTCTATGAACAGCTGCTTGTGTCGGGAGTTGCCATTGCAGCGGCGGTAGTCATAGGCGGCATTGCCAGCGACCTGTTCGTTCCGCTCTTCCAGTCGCTTTACAGCACGGTGGACAGAGTGCCGGGATTCATAGTTCAGCCGCTGAGGAGCGACTACCTGAAAGTTTACCTCATAGTGGCGATAATGCTTGTCATCGGCTTTGCGGTGCTTGGCAGGATAATAAGCAAGATCAAGATATCTCAGGCTCTGAAACTGGGCGAAGATTGACGAAGAAAATTAAGCATAATAAAAACGTCTCCGTGTGTGCGGAGGCGTTTTTTGCTGCCTTTTTGATAGTTTTTCGCCTAGTAGCTCACCACAAATTCCACAGTGGGGTTGCCGGAGGAATCCTCCTTGCCCATTCTTGCTGAAATTATCTTGATCGGAGTCAGCGGGGAAGAAATGTAGCCGTCCGCACCCTCTTCACGCTCAACGGTCAGGAAGCCGTCCACAACGTCCATTCCCGAAGTGACTTCCCCGAAAGCCGCATAGCTGCCGTCCAGAAAGCTGCAATCGGTGTAGCATATGAAAAACTGCGAAGATGCGCTGTCCATGTCTAAGGAAGTCCTTGCCATCGAGACTATTCCCCTCCTGTGGGAAAGATCGTTTTCAACGCCGTTTTCCAAAAACTCACCTTTGATGGTATCGGCTTTTTTGCCGCTGTCAGCCGGATCTCCTCCCTGCGCCATGAAGTCGTCTATTACCCGATGAAAAGTCAGCCCGTCGTAAAACTTGTCGTTTACCAGCTTTTCAAAGTTTTCGCAGGTGATGGGAGCGATGTCCGGGTAAAGAGTTATCACAAACTTTTTGCCGGTCTCTTTGTCTTTTCCCGAACAGCCGACAAGCAGACTTGCCCCAAGAACGCACGCCGTAACAGCGCAGAATAATTTTTTAAGTTTCATTTAAAAAGCCCCTTATATTTGTGAAAAATTCGCCGCTGCGGTCAGTCGGAACTGCGCTCTCTTACCAACTTTATCAGAGAAAGCACGCATAAGATACCGCTGACCACCAGAGCGATAATAAGATAAGCCCAGCTTTTCACCGACTTTTCCACAAAAGCGTCAGTGTCGCTGCCGGTTATCTTTTCAGCCAGACGGTCAAACTTCAGACCGTATAACAGAATGACTGCAAATAATTTTGAATTTGCAGCTGCCATTGCAAAAGCCGCCAGCTGCATAGCCCCGTGAACGTATAGAAGTTCGTTTTTTGCTTTTGCCGCCGCAATAAAGCCTGCCGCCGCCGCTGTGAGCAGTCCCAGGCAGTACAAAAAGAAAAGCGCCCCGTAAAGTATCATCACCCAGAAGGAGTTTTCGCTTGCAAACAGCGGAACTATCACCGCCGCTGAAAGTGCAGTCGCCAGCGCCAGCGAAAAAGCAGCCACCGAGGTCGCCCGATAGAATTTTTCCGTCGGGTGAAAGGGGTCACGTCTGATCTTGATACTCATTTTATCACCTGCCTGTCCGGTGCAAAGGCATCGGGATTTTGCTGAAAGTGGGGAAGCCCGTCACTTTTCAGGAAGAAGTTCTATTTTAACACGCTTTACTTTCTGGTCGTCCGAATCGGAAGCCGTCAGCCTGAACCTGCCTGAAGAGACCGATTCGCCGGGCTGAGGTATCCTTTCGGCAAGCTCCATGAACCAGCCGCCCACAGAATTGCTGTCAGCGGAGATCATATCGTCCGGCAAGCCGGCTTTTTCCAGCATATCGCCGATGCTCAGTTCTCCGGAAACGTCAAACGAGCCGTCCGGCAGCCTTATAAAGGAATGGTCGTCATCGTCGCTTTCGTCGTATATCTCACCGACCAGTTCTTCCAGAATGTCCTCCAGAGTTATCATGCCCTCAGTGCCGCCGTACTGATCGACCACCACAGCCATATGGGTCTTTGACCGCTGCATTTCCATAAGACATTCAGAGATGTGCTTGTGTTCAGAAACGTAAAGAGGCTTTTTGATAATGGAAGAAATATCGCCTGAGCCGTTCAGGTACGCCCGAAAGAAGTCGTTCTGATGGATAACGCCCACGATGTTGTCGATGTTGTTTTCGTAGACCGGCAGCCGTGAGTAGCTTTCGTTAAGGAAAATATCCTTGATCTTTTCGGCGTCCTCTCCGATGCTGACGGCGGTGATGTTCACCCGTGGGACAAGTATCTCCCCGACAGTTATTTCGTCAAATTCCAGAGCAGAGCGGACCAGGTCGGATTCCTGTTCTTCCAGAACGCCTTCGTCCTCGATCTCTTCCACCAGATAGATAAGTTCCTCCTCGGTAACAGACGGCTGAGCCGATTTGGCGCCGACCAGTTTGGAAACGAGTTTTTTCAGACAGGAGAACAGGAAGATAACAGGTTTTAACAAAGTTGTGAGCAAAAGCAAAGGAGCAGCCATGAACATAGCGAAAGCCTCGGCGTGTTCAGCGGCAAGGCTTTTGGGGATAACTTCCCCGAAAATAAGCACCAGCACTGTCATGACCGCAGTAGCCACCCCAACGCTGCCCTCTCCCAGCAGACGGGTAAAAGCCACAGTCGCCAGGGAAGCCGAAGCGATGTTCACGATATTATTGCCCACGAGGATAGCAGTGAGCGACTTGTCGAAGTTATCAGAGACTTTTATAGCTCTTGCGGCTTTTTTGCTGCCGGAAGCCGCAAGGTTTTTCAATCGGATCTTATTAGCGGAAGAAAAAGCGGTCTCAGTTGCAGAGAACACCGCAGACAGCACCAGCAGCGCCGCTATCAGGAACATATCCATAGCTCAAAACGAACCTTCTTTTTGATAGATAATTTTAAAAAGTTATAAAGTTATAATATCACATTTGCACCTGCCTTGTCAACATTTCGCTGCAAGCACCCGAAATCCCGAATAAAAGTGACCCCAGCAATAGCGGAGCGGTGCGCACAGCTTTGCTGTGCGCACCGCTCCGCAGCACGCCAACCCCACCAAAGCAAAAACACCGCAGAAAGAATCCGCACCAGCAAAC
>CANRLY010000029.1 GCA_947631585.1 uncultured Clostridia bacterium | reverse complement strand
TTACCCCCCTGTATGATGTGACTCAAAAAATTTGACATACTATTATAACACAACTACATTATACACGACTGGAAGATATTTGTCAATAGGCAAAGGCGGAAAATTTCATTTATTTGCAAAAAAAAATCCCCACTCCGGAGAGTGGGGAAGCTTTCAGTCATGTTGTTATCTTCAGACTACCAATCAGGTCTCATCAGCGAAACCAGATATAGTTCCGGAAGAAGCGGTGATACCGTTCAGTCCGTGAGAGGACTCAAGGTTATCCGTAGGAGCAGGATATCTTCCAACGATGGTGTCGGTAGCAGTCTTGCCCCAGAAAATGGTGGTCGGGAATCCCTTGTTGTTGAACTGTACCTTGTAAGCAGAACCAACAGCCTCGTCGCCGAGAGAGTTGTTTACAGCCTTAGCAAGTTCAGCCATACCGGTGCTGGAAATTCCGCCGGAAGCGGCAGTAACAGCAGATACCTTAGGAGCAGGTCCGCCGGCAGCTACAGTCTGAGTACCGGAAAGTTCTCCGGCAGTGTCGCAAAGCAGAATACCCTGGGTCTCGCATTTCTCAGCGAAAGCCATTGCAGCGTTGTAGATGGTCTTAGCGTTTGCGTTAGCAGATGTGAACTTGGAATCCTTGATGTAGCCTATCATGGCAGGAACAAGGATAGCAGCGAGCACACCGATGATAGCGATAACAACGATGAGCTCAACGAGGGTGAAACCCTTCTGTGACTTCTTCATTTGAAATCCCTCCATAATAAATTTTAAAACCGCTCAGACGAGCGTCGTTTTTAGTAATCGCCAACCCCTAAAAACTTTCGGTACACCGGCGGTCGGGAAAGACCACAACGGCGTAACTTCACGTTCAAAGTTTATTGGTTTTTTACTGTATCATTATTATAATCCTTAAAAATTTAGATGTCAACAACTTTTTTTGCGTTGTAACCATTCTGTAACTATTTCTGTTTAATTTACAAAATAAAACGGTTTCGTTGAGTCTTTTTTGTCAACTTGCACAAATTATGAACGCCATATATATAAAAACTATGAGTTTGCGAAAAAGTTTCGTAAGCGAAGTCGCCCCTCCGCATGGAAATAATTTTGTGCAAAAATATTATTTTGCCGGTCACATTTTGTTTGCTTTTAACAACGGCTTTGGCGGTTTCCACAAAGGAGAGGGAAATTCTTCATGCATTATGCACAAGAAATTCCCTGTTAAAAGTTACGCTTGTCCCGGCTGGAAACGGTTTTCGATTTGTAACTTTTCAAAAACTGGCGAACGAAAATTTCCACGAAAACTGCCATTTGCACGAAAACGTTTAGTTTTTGCCGGTCTGATTTTCGTTATATTCCACTGCCGCCCGGATAAAGTCCTTAAAGAGCAGCTGGGCACGGTTGGGGCGTGATTTGAACTCCGGGTGGAACTGCACGCCCACGAACCAGGGGTGGGTCTCCTTTGGCAGCTCGACTATCTCGACCAGCTTATTATCGGGGGAAACGCCAGCCAGCGTCAGTCCTGCGCCGGACAGCTTCTCACGGAACTGGTTGGAAAATTCCCAGCGGTGGCGGTGTCTTTCGTAGATCAGGTCCTCGCCGTATATCTCCTTGACACGGCTGCCGTCCGCAAGTTTGCAGGGGTAGAGTCCCAGGCGCATAGTTCCGCCCTTTTCGGTGATATCCTTCTGCTCGTCCATTATATCAATGACCGGATAAGGGGTCTCGCCGAACTCGGTGGAATTTGCGCCTTCCAGACCTGCCACGTTTCTGGCAAATTCCACCACGGACATTTGCATACCCAGGCAGATGCCGAACATGGGGATCTTATTTTCCCTTGCATAGCGGATAGATTCGATCATGCCCTCAATGCCCCTGTCTCCGAAGCCGCCGGGGACGATTATGCCGTCGCAGCCGGAGAGTTTTTCGCCGGCGTTCTCACGGGTGACGTCCTCAGACTGTATCCATTTGATATGGACGTTTGCGCTGTTTTCAAAGCCGCCGTGTCTCAGCGCTTCCGCAACTGAAAGGTAGGCGTCCTCCAGCTCAACGTACTTGCCCACCAGTCCGATGGTGACGTTTTTATGGCAATTATTCACACGGTCGAGCATATCCGTCCAGCCTTTAAGGTCGGGGGTGCGGTTTTCCAGTTTAAGGTGTTCGCAGACGCTGTCCGCAAGGCCTTCTTTTTCCAGCCAGATGGGGACGTCATACAGCGACGGGGCGGTAAGGTTCTGGATAACGTCCTGGGGGCGGACGTTACAGAAAAGCCCGATCTTCTGCTTCATATCTTCCGGTATCTCCATTTCGGAGCGAAGCACCAGTATATTCGGCTGGATACCGATAGAGAGCAGTTCTTTTACCGAATGTTGGGTGGGTTTGGATTTAAGTTCTTTAGAGCCGGATATGTAGGGCAGCAGGCAGACGTGTATGAACAGGGAATTTTCCTTGCCCAGTTCGATAGAAGCCTGTCTTATGGCTTCCAGAAACGGCGTTGACTCGATATCTCCCACAGTGCCGCCTATTTCGGTGATGACCACGTCGGTGCTGTCGTTTCTGCCCACACGGTAGAGGCGTTCCTTGATCTCGTTGGTGATGTGGGGAACTACCTGTACTGTTCCGCCAAGGTAGTCGCCTCGTCTTTCCTTATTAAGGACAGTCCAGTAGATCTTGCCGGTGGTGACATTTGAATTTACCGACAGGTTCTCGTCCACGAAGCGTTCGTAGTGGCCAAGGTCCAGGTCGGTCTCGGCGCCGTCGTCGGTGACGAAAACTTCCCCGTGCTGGTAGGGGGACATAGTACCGGGGTCAACATTGATATAGGGGTCGAACTTCTGGATAGTTACCCGATAGCCCCTGGCTTTGAGCAGTCTGCCCAGAGAAGCGGCGGTGATGCCCTTTCCCAGTCCGGAGACCACTCCTCCGGTGACGAACACATATTTTATCGGCATGATGATACCTCCACACAATAATATACAAATAATTATAGCATTTTCCCAAGCTTGTTGCAATCATCTTTTGTAAAAATTTTCGTTGGCTGAATTGGCAGATCTGCAAAAAGTTCAGTTATCGTTTTCAGCCATTATCTTTTTGAGCACCTCGATAGCGACGTCGTAGTTTTTCTGCATAGTCTCAAGTTTTCCGCTAAGGGGCTTATGGGGGTAGCGCAGGCTGAGGATTATATTCTGGGGCATATTATCCCACTGGAGGGCTTTTTCGATCTCGTCTCCGTAGAATTTATAGCCTTTTTCTATGACTTTATCGTTATCGGGGAACTGTTTGCGCAGGTCGTCCAGCTCGTCGGCGAACACATAGGTATCTTCCGGGTAAGGCTTGCCCGGTTCTTTTTCGGAGTGCAGGTCGAATTCATCGTCGCAGGTAAGAATTATCACCGACTGGTCCATTTGCAGCTGGGTGATTATTTTTGCCTGGTTTGACTGGGATATCTGGAAGTCCTCGGAGGCGGGAGCGGAAATAACTCTCACGCAGACCTCGCCGTCCCCGTTAAGGTCGGGGCAGAACTTTTCAAAATACTCTTCCAGCAGGTCGGTGCGGAATTCCAGGCCGTTATCGCAGGTAGACAGCACATAGACGTCCGGCTTTTCACGGGTAAGGGTATCCACCACCATAAATATCACCGCCGCCAGCATTGCGACTCCCACGATAAGGGGAATTTTATAGTGATACCAGAAGTTGCCTATCTTTTTGCCAAGGGTCATTTCCGGAGGAGGTTCGTGGGTTTCCTTTATCACTTCCGACTCCTCGATAACGCCGCTTTTGAGCTTCATAAGCTCCAGCTTTTCCTGTCTGATACGTTTTTCCCGTTCGGCTTCCTGCTGTCGTTTAAGTTTTTCGGCTTGTTTTTTAGCTTCCTCGCTGTAAGGGGCGATCTGTTCCAGGTAGACCTGGCGTTCGTACTGGTCGTCCTCGTCATTGAGCAGGTTCTTTTGCTTATCGTCCATAAGATCTGCCTTTCAACAAAGTTTTAACAAAAAGGGAACTATCTTATCCGGCGGCTAAAGCCCCGTATCACGGAAGGATAGTTCCCATAATCCCGATAGTAAGTTATTCTTCAGGCTGAGGCGTCTGCTGGGGAGTTTCAGAAGCAGGCGGTTCGGTTGCCGGCGGAGGGGTAGTAGTAGGTTTGGGGGTAGTGGTCTTTTTAGGAGTAGTAGTTTTCTTGGGGGTGGTAGTCTTTTTAGGTGTAGTAGTAGGTTTAGTGGTAGTAGTGGGAGGGGGAGTAGTAGTGGTAGGCGGCGGCGTAGTCTGCGAAGAAGCAGACGTAGTTGTCGCCGTGGCGGTAGGTTCTGTCTCTGTTGACGACTCCGTTTCCGGCGGGTCGGTCACCGGCGGTTCAGTTGCCGGAGGTTCGGTAGCCGGAGGGTCGGTATACACTGCCGGCGGTTCAGTTGCCGGAGGGTCAGTATAGACGGGAGCCTGAGTCTGAGGCGGCTGCCACTGGTCGGTGGAGGGTTCATACTCGGTAGACGGCGGAGCTTCGGTATTGGTATACTCGCCGCTGTTGGGGTCTGCGTCTATATTAGTAGAGCCATAGATAGTTTCCTGGAGCAGCTGGGCGTTTTTAATGAAGTTCACGCCAAGCACCTGGTCGCTTCTGACGGTCATATTATACCAAGTGCCGTCCGCCGGTATCTGGAGCTGCTGCTGGGTATATTCCATATAAGTAAAGGAGTTGAGCAGCAGGGAAGCGACTTCACCCTCGGTAAGGTTAGTTTTTATGCCGTCGTTTTCAAGAATCGTATCGGCAAGGTCTTTTATCTGGAAAGGAGAGAGGTCCTTAGCCTTTTTGAGTATAGTGAATATTACCTGGCGCTGTCTGTTAGTTCTGCCGAAGTCGTTGCCCACGTTATATCTTATTCTGGAGTAAGCCAGAGTCTGGTTAGCGTTGAGCAGGTAATGGCCGCCGGAGGGCAGTCTGTCGGTACTTCTGGGCTGGTGCATGATATCGTTCTGTTCAGCCAGAGGGTCTATCATTGCGTAAGCTTCCGCATCGGTGACGTCTGCTTCAACGCCGCCTATTGCGTCAACCACGTCCATAAACGAATAGAAGTTCACCAGCACATACTTATCTATAACCACGCCGAAGTTAGCTTTAAGGGTATCGAGCAGGGTCTCGGGCCCTCCCTTAGCGTAGGCGGAGTTAAGTCTTGCGGAATAGAATCCTGAGATAGGGCAATAGATATCTCTCATAAAGGAAGAAAGGGTAACGGTCTTTTGTTCCTTATTGATAGAGACAAGTATCATAACGTCGGTATTTCCTCTGGATTCGCCGGTGGTATCTCGCAGGTCTTCGGCGATAATGAGGATATTAGTGACTTTCTCGTTAGACATAGCCTTATCCTCGATACCGGAGAGTTGTTTTGCCAGCCAATCCTCGTAGTCGTCCGCATCGACGGTATCGTTTTCGCCCTTATTAGGCTGGACGCCCGGCTGGATATCATAGACGGTATGGGTATCGTCCATAAGGTTATAGTAGTGGAGGAGAGTTCCCACCAGCACGCCCATCAGGACTATCAGCGCTCCCAGTATACTGAAAGCGATTATCATTTTTTTATTTTTATACCATTTTGTGGGGTAGTCGTCCTCGTCGTCGCCGACCAGGCTGTCGTACATTTCCAGGTCTTCTTCTGAGAGCATACGAGCCAGTTCCTCATCGGAGACGGCGTCCTCCTCGGTAGCGACTCTTTCCACATACTTCATATTATTTTTACTGCCAGCCATAGCCTTTGCGACCATTTCCTCGATAGAAAGGGATTCCTCCTCTTCCTCATCTTCTTCGGGCTGGTCGTCATAGTCGGAGTAGTCGTCCTCGTCGTCGTCTTCCTCAGAATAATACTCTTCTTCGCCGTCGTCTTCCTCAGAATAATACTCTTCCTCGTCATCTTCTTCAGAATAATACTCTTCCTCATCATCTTCGGGGTAATATTCATCATCGGAAGAATCTTCCGGATAATATTCTTCCGGATATTCTTCTTGGGGGAAATCCTCCCGTGGGTAGTCCTCCGCCGGCTGGACTTTTTTCACATCTGTATGAAAAGGGGTCTGCTGGTCGGAGGGGGTGCGGTTATCGGTACCGATAATGATGTCAAGGCCGCTTTTGGGGTCGTTATCTTTCTTTTTCCTCATAAAAGCGGCGGACAGCAGGTCATTAAGGGTATCGCCGTTTTCAAAACCGCTGTCGCCTCGTCTTTCATCTGACATGAGATTATCTATCCTTTCACTGCGAAGTAGCCAAGATCTGCAAACGGAATGTCTCCTTAATTTCCGAATGGTCGCACAGATCACAGTTTATGTTCCATTGAATGGGCAATGCGCTTTCGCAAAATTTATCAGCGCAATTGCATTACCTATCACATTATATAACATTTTCGTTTCAAAATCAACTGTTTTTTGCAAAAAGTGAGGGTTTTTTATTTACCTTTTTTTGAAACCGCTGGAAAAGCTATTAGAGGTAAGAGGTGAGAGGTTAGAGGTTAGAGGTTAGAGTTCGGGCGGCGGTAGCCGCCCGGTGAACCCCTCCCCCGATGGGGGAGGGGAAAACGGCGTTAGCCGTAGGGGTAGGGGGATTATCCAAGCCGCAAGGCTGGGCGTTCTTGCTTCTTGCCTCTAGATTTCTTGCTTCTAGCTGGGGCTTCTTGCCTCTTGCTTCTGGATTTCTTGCCTCTAAAAGAGAATAGCCGCTGCTGATGCGGCGGCTGATTACTTTTCTTTCGGGAGGGTCGGCTTGGTCTGCGCTCTGAGCTTCTGCGCCTTTATAACCTTCAGCCGTGAAAATTCCTCACGTTCTTTCTCTTCCAGCGAGTTGGTTATATACTTCACTATCTCGTTGTGCCTGGGGATAATTATATTCTTTAGTGCGTTCGCCCTGCGCTGGGTCTTTTTTATGGCGATCGCCAGACGGTATATGCTGTTCTCCACTTCCGCAAGAAGTATCGTTATCTCTTTGGCTTTGGCAAAGGAAATATACGCTTTGTCCAGTTGGGAATTTGTCTGGGAAAAACCGTAGGTTATCTTCAGCGGCTTCTTCTCGGCGGTAACTTTCGGCAGCTCGACTCCCATTACGCTGCGGCTGGTGATCTTGACGCTGTCCTCTATGGGAACGCTCTGGCAGTACGATGAGATGACTCCCATGGTGATGTTTGCCATTTGCAGCGAAGAATACGCTTCCTTATAGGTGTCCTCGATAGAACCCCTCAGTTCCTTTGCCCTGTCTATCAGCGACATCATTTCTCTTATGAGGATATTCCTCTTTCTGTCAAGAAGATCATAGCCCAGTGTTGCAAGAGCAAGGGCTTTCTTTGAATTCATCAGGTTTCCCTTTGTTGCGAATACCTGTTCTGCCACGGGGCTTTCCTCCTATCTTTAAATTCTTAAAATTCTCAAAATTCTCAAAATTCAGCCGCCCCGGTGCATCATCTTTATCCACACCAGGAACAGCGCCACTGCGCAGGCGACCGAAAACAGCATCAGCAATACGCACACCAGTCTGCTGGTCTTTGCCTTTTTGCTGCTGCCGCTTTTCATGCCTTTCTGGAGCATTTTGTTTGTACCGTAGTAGAGCGCTATCAGCGCCGCTGCCGGTATCATGAGCCACCAATGTTCCATCACTCTTCACCAAATATATCTTTCGCCTTTTCTGCGCTGTAATACTTCTCCAGGTGTTCCTCGTCCACTCTGTCAAGTTCCGCCTTGGGAAGGGTCGACAGCAGCGCCCAGCCCAGGTCAAGGGTCTGTTCTATGGTACGGTTCTCATCGAAGCCCTGTTTAAGGAATTTATTCTCAAACAGCACGCCGAAGCGGATATACGCTTTATCGCTCTCGGAAAGCTCCTCCTCGCCTATTACCGAAGCCAGCGCTCTTGCGTCCTGAACTTTGGCGTATGCGGCAAAGAGCTGGTTTGCCACCATCTGGTGGTCCTCTCTTGTATAGCCCTCGCCGATACCGTCTTTCATAAGTCTTGAAAGGCTTGGCAGCACCGACACCGGCGGATAGATACCGGTAGAGTCAAGGTTTCTGTCGAGAACTATCTGTCCCTCGGTGATATACCCGGTAAGGTCGGGAACAGGGTGGGTTATATCGTCGTTGGGCATTGTCAGGATCGGTATCTGAGTTACCGAGCCGCTGGAGCCTTCTATAATTCCCGCTCTTTCATAAAGGGAAGCCAGGTCGGAATAAAGGTAGCCGGGGTAGCCTTTTCTTCCAGGTATTTCGCCTTTTGAGGAAGAAAATTCTCTGAGGGCTTCCGCATAAGAGGTCATATCCGTAAGAATTACCAATATATGCATATTATGCTCAAACGCCAGATATTCCGCCGCAGTGAGCGCACATCTGGGGGTGAGTATCCTTTCGATGATAGGGTCGTTTGAAAGGTTTAAGAACATTACTACCTTTTTAAGAACGCCGGTCTCCTCGAAGCAGCGTTTAAAGTAGTCTGCCACGTCGTTTTTAACGCCCATTGCGCCGAACACCACTGCGAAGTCCTCGCCGTTTTTATCGGCTATCTTAGCTTGTCTTACTATCTGGACTGCCAGTTTGTTATGGGAAAGTCCTGAGCCGGAGAAGATAGGCAGTTTCTGACCTCTTATCAGCGTGGTAAGAGCGTCTATGGAAGAAATGCCCGTATTAATATAGTTTCTGGGGTAAGTCCTTGACACCGGGTTAAGGGGCTTGCCGTTTATATCGGCGGTCTTTTCGGGGTAGATCTCGCCCAGTCCGTCTATAGGTCTGCCTGCGCCGCTGAAGATACGTCCCAATATCTCCGGGGAAAGGGGCAGTTCCATGGGTTTGCCCTCGAAGCGTATCTCCGTATTGGTAAGGGAAAGTCCTTTTGTTCCCTCGAACACCTGGAGCACCGCTTTATCTCCCGAAAGCTCCACCACTCTGGCAAGTCTTTCGCTGCCGTCGCTGAGTTTGATCTTTGCCATCTCGTCGTAGCCCACTCCGCTGACGTTTTCAAGTGCGACCAGAGGACCGTTTATCTCGCTGAGTCCTATATATTTTACTGACACGCAAAAAGCCTCCTTAGCAAATAGTCTGATCCGTCACGCCAGTGCGCTCATGACCGACTTTATCTCTTTTTCGTAGTCATCGAACATTTCCAGCCGGTCGTTGGGGATATCGTACTTCATTTTTACCAGCTTCTCGAAAAGTCCCGTTGCCATGATGGTATTCATTCCCACCCCTCTGGAAACGGCTTGTTTTGCTTCCGAGTAGAGGGTGAGGATAGCCTTCATCATAAGGTACTGTTTTTCCAGGGGGACGTAGGTGTCGTCCTTATGGTAGGCGTTTTGCTGCAAAAAGCCCACTCTGACGATCCTTGCGGTCTCGATAAGAAGTTTCTGGTCGTCCGGCAGGACGTCGGTACCCATCAGCTTGACTATCTCCATCAGGGTATTTTCTTCCACCAGGATATTGGAGATCTCCTGTCTGACCTCCATAAAGTCGTCTCTTACGTTTTCTTTATAATAATCCGCCAGGTCCTCAACATATTCCGAATAGCTCTGGTTCCAGTTGATAGCCGGATAATGTCTTGCATAGGCAAGGGATTTATCCAGCGCCCAGAAGCATCTTACGAAACGTTTGGTATTCTGGGTGACAGGTTCTGAGAAGTCGCTTCCCTGTGGGGAGACCGCTCCGATTATAGTTACCGAACCTTCGCTTCCGCCAAGAGTCCTCACATAGCCAGCTCTTTCGTAAAATTCCGAAAGTCTGGATGGCAGGTAAGCCGGAAAGCCTTCTTCCGCCGGCATTTCCTCAAGTCTGCCGGAGATCTCTCTGAGGGCTTCTGCCCATCTGGAGGTGGAGTCCGCCATGATAGCTATATGGTAGCCCATATCACGGTAGTATTCCGCAAGGGTTATTCCGGTATAGATAGAAGCTTCTCTTGCTGCCACAGGCATATTTGAAGTATTTGCGATAAGGACAGTTCTGTCTGTCAGAGGGCGGTCGGTCTTAGGGTCGATGAGCTGGGAGAACTCCTCCAGCACCTGAGTCATCTCGTTGCCTCTTTCGCCGCAGCCGATATAGACGATTATATCCGCATCGCACCATTTTGCCAGCTGGTGCTGGGTCATGGTCTTGCCTGTGCCGAAGCCGCCGGGTATTGCCGCCGTACCGCCTTTTGCCACAGGGAGGATAGTATCTACTATTCTTTGACCTGTGATAAGGGGTCTGTTTATAGGAAGTCTTTCCGCAGCCGGACGGGGAGTTCTGATAGGCCATCTCTGGCAGAGGGTAAGTTCCTCGGTCTCGCCGTCTTTATTGCGGATAGTTACCACGGTATCGTTTATCTTATACCTGCCGTTTGCGGCGGCGGTGATGACTTCTCCGCCTTTACTGAGGGGGGAGAGCATACATTTATGTGTGATAAGGGGAGTTTCCGGGCAGGTGGCGTATATCTGACCTGCTTCCAGGGTATCGCCGGGTCTGACGGTCACCGTCACGTCAAACTCCCTTTCGGTATCCAGGGGGCTTACGTCTGAGCCGTCGTTTATGAACGCACCGCTTATCTGTTCCAGTCTTTTAAGGGGGCGTTCGATGCCGTCGAAAATATTTGAAAGTATGCCGGGCCCCAGCAGGGCGGACATAGGCGTTCCGGCAGGTTCTATAGGTTCGCCGGGCATAAGTCCGGAAGTTCCCTCATAGACCTGAACGGTAGTAAATTCTTCAGTTATGCCGATAACTTCCCCGATAAGTCGTTTCTTTCCTGCGTAAACTGTTTCCAGCATGGAAAAATCCCGGGTATTTCTGACCTTTACAACAGGTCCGTTTACCGAATATATGGTATTCAATCCAGTTCGCCTCCATAGGTGGATTTATCAGATCAGTTTAAGTGCGGGATCTTTCCTGAAAAGTTCCTGCTGATCCTGAAATGCGCAGTCGATAGTTTTATCGAGCATTGTGCTGCCGTTTGCTGAAACAGCGCACAGACCGCCCATTTTTATGGACTTTCTGGTCTGGGCGGAAAAGCCGCTGCCAAGGCGTTCCAGTATGGCGGCTTCATAGATCTTATCTTCCGGCGAAAGGCAGATAACGCCGCCATCTTTAAGCTGCGGTCTTACTTCATCAGCCAGTTTCAGCAGGTAGTCCTTATACTCCGGGCTTTTGCGGAAAGCAGCCAGTTTTCCGGCGATATTTTCAAAGACCTTATCCGCCAGGGCTTCTCTATGTCTGAGCAGCCGTCTTTTTGATTCAAGTTCTTCGGCGGCGGTTATCCTGACGTATTTATTCTTTATCACTGCCGAGCCTGTTCTCACCTTTTCTTCCATGAGCTGTTCGCCCTGTCTTTCGGCTTCGGCAACTTTTTCATCGTGTATTTTTCTGGCTTCGGAGATTATCTCTTCCACCTGTTTTTCGGCAACCTCGTTGACTGCCGAACTGAACCTTCTGAGCTTTACGGCTTCTTCGGTCACGGCGATCATTCCTTTCTCAGGCTCAGAGCTTTATGCCCACAGCCTCTTTTACATACTCAGATATGGTATCCGAGATCTTTGAGGTGGCGTGTCTGTCGGGTATCTCGACTATAAGAGGGCGGTCGCAGGTGAGTTTCAGTTCATAGACCGTGCTCTTACACAAGTCGATAAGTTTTTTAGTCATAAGGACTATGCCCACTTCAGGGTCGCTGACCGCTTTGCTGAGGGCTTCCTTGACTTCCTCCTCGGTATGCACCACTACTCCGTCGACTCCTGCCAGTCTCATTCCCATCTGGGTATCTATATTGTCGCTGAGCAGAAAGAATTTCACGGCTGATACCTCCCAGAGCTTATCCCAGGTTTGAGATTATCATGATAGAGATGAGCAGTCCGTAGAGGGCGATACCTTCACCAAGCACCACGAAGATAAGGGATTTTACGAAAGACTTAGGGTTCTCGCTGGTAGCGCCTATAGCCGCAGGTGCGCCTGCTGCAACGGCTATTCCGGAGCCGATACAGGAAAGTCCCACTGCAAGGGCGGCTGCAAGGTAGCCAAGACCCATTCCGGTGGTGACGGTCTTTACTCCCTCGGCGGCTGCTGCGGAAGCGATATTTCCTACAGGGAAGATAAGGGCTGCGAGCATAAGTCCGAAGAAAGAGCAGAGGTTAAATATGAAAGCTCCACGGGGGCTTTTGCCGGTCTTGACTTTTTTTATCATAGGCACTACGGGTGCGGCTATGAGAAGCACTGCTGCCAGCGGAACAAGAAAGATAGCATAGTTTGACATAATAGATTCCTCCAAAGAAGTTTTTTGACTATTTAACATTTACACGAAGTCAGCCTATTTCAGGCGGCTCCGGTATCTATTGACTACAAAGCAGGGTCACTGTTCCTCCTCGTCCTGAGAGGGAACTCCCACCGGCTGGAACGGTTTGCCCTCTCCGGTATAAAAGCGGGAGAAGATCTCGTAAAATTCCAGCCTTATTATCTGGATAGCCACTATAAGGCCTTCCATACACATTACGAATGCGTTTCCAAGGACTATCACCACCGGCTGCGCCGCTGCGGTGACGCTGTCCATCAGGGTCATCACCACCAGCATCATTCCTGCGTGGGAGAGGACGAATCCGCCCACCCTGAGGAAAGACATGGTATTTGAAACGTAACTGAGCAGGTATTCAAACATTTCAAAGAAGTTTTCAACGATGAAGTTTCCCACGGTGGCTTCTTCCGGGTCTTCGGTGAGCTGGAGCTTTTTATGTTTTATAAAGAACGCCAGTGGGAACCGGCAGAAGATACAGAACAGCGGTATGACTATCAGCAGTATTATGAACGCCGGCGACATGACTTTTATCTTGGCAAACATTGTCAGCACCACAGCCGCCACCACTGAGATATAGAACACCAGTCCGGCGATGCCGTTTGAGCCGAACACCGCTTTTTCGTAGTCCTTTTGTCGGAAGCCCAGGATAATATTGAAGGTCATGGACGCCGCTATCAGGAAAACTCCTATTCCGACGGCGGTGAAAAGAATGAAGTTAGTCTGCTTAAAGACCTCCACAGGTTTGCCGGCAAGACCCATCAGTTTATACACCGGGTCGAGCAGGTCCTCGAAGCCGAACACCGACCCATAGGCGAATCCGAACACCATACTGGAGAGTCCCACTCGTTTGAAGATGCCGCCGATATCACGGCTCATGAGCTTATCCAGGATAAATCCCAGGACAACTATTACAAATCCCTGACCCAGGTCTCCGAACATTATTCCGAACAGCAGCGTATAGGTTATCGCCACGAAAGTAGTGGGATTTATATCGTTATAGCCGGGCAGGCCGTACATTTCCACCAGCATTGCAAAAGGTCTTGCGAACCAGTTATTGCGAAGCTTTGTCGGCGGAGAGACGGAGTTATCGCTGTCGGGGGGTTTTACCACCACCGAAACGCTTTCGGTATCGTCGAAGAGTTTTGCGAACCGCTGGGCGTCTCTTTTCGGCACGAAGCCTTTCATATAGAATTTATCGTTTATAGCAGCCACCTGCCGTCTCAGTTCAAAGGTATCGTTCCTGAACCTGACCTTAGCGTAAGCCTCGGCAATTGTCTTTTCGTTATCGGCTTTCAGCTGCCGGAGGGCTTCTTCTATCTGTTCCAGTCTGAGGGAGCGGCGGTTGATATCGTCGTTGAGTTTTTCAAGGGCTTCTTCCGGCGTACCTGTGATAAAGTCGGGGATATGGATCCTTTCAAAGTACAGCGACTCGAAGATACTGTCCACTATCTCGCTTTCAGTTGCCGGCACGAAGTACATTCCCCAGCAGAAGTTGCTGTCCCAGTCGAAAGGCACGAAGAAGAACGTCTCATCGTAGAAGTTCAGTTTAACGTGGCTGTCGGCAGGGAGTTTTCCCACTCTCACCTTGACGTGTTCGCAGTTGAAGATCTGTTCAAAGTCTTTATTAAGACCTTTCAGGTGGGTGATCTGTTTTACCGCTGCGCCTTTTTCGGCGACTTCCTGCATACAGGCAAGGCGTTCTTCCGTCAAAGCGGAGAGGCTTGCTTCCAGTCGGGAAGCCAGCTGTTCAAACTCTTCCGGAGTATCCTCTCTGACCTGGGAATAGTCGGCGTTTTCCAGTTTTATCTTCAGGGTGGAAGCCAGCGCCGAAAACCGTTTCTTCACAGGGGTATAC
>CANRLY010000028.1 GCA_947631585.1 uncultured Clostridia bacterium | reverse complement strand
TACTCTCAAACAGTATACAACACAATGTGACATTATGCAACGTTTTACTACCCTATAAAATTACACTACTCTCAAACTGCCCTGCGTGCTTCCATAGACGTATTTTGTTTTACTACCCTATAAAATTACACTACTCTCAAACTGCAAGACCGTTTGTTACACCTGCAAATGAGTTTTACTACCCTATAAAATTACACTACTCTCAAACGAATTTGATTCAGCAAATGAGGCGTTGCCAGTTTTACTACCCTATAAAATTACACTACTCTCAAACCATAAGCTTTTGAAACGCCTGCTTTGCCTGGTTTTACTACCCTATAAAATTACACTACTCTCAAACCAACTGTAATTCTCGTGTCCATCTATGAAGGTTTTACTACCCTATAAAATTACACTACTCTCAAACAGGTTGTTTCTGATTTCCGAAAGGTTTTGTGTTTTACTACCCTATAAAATTACACTACTCTCAAACAACCGCCTGTAGGAATTGAAGTTGCGACAAGTTTTACTACCCTATAAAATTACACTACTCTCAAACTCTTGATTGTGCCAATAGCACCGCCAAGTGTTTTACTACCCTATAAAATTACACTACTCTCAAACACGGGCGAAACAAAGGTATTTTTTCGGAAAGTTTTACTACCCTATAAAATTACACTACTCTCAAACTTGCTGTGATATGGCTATTGCTTTCCAGTAGTTTTACTACCCTATAAAATTACACTACTCTCAAACGCGGTAGTATATGCTTTTGCGGCGTTGTTGGTTTTACTACCCTATAAAATTACACTACTCTCAAACAAACTGCGCATAGCCCAAATTCAAATAATTGTTTTACTACCCTATAAAATTACACTACTCTCAAACTTGCTATTACTTCGTTTAACAGTGTAGTGTGTTTTACTACCCTCTAAAATTACACTACTCTCAAACACTCTAGACATCACGATACACTTGCGATTCGTTTTACTACCCTATAAAATTACACTACTCTCAAACGGGGTCGGGTTCGGTGTAATATCCCAACTGGTTTTACTACCCTATAAAATTACACTACTCTCAAACCAAAGAGGGCAATTTATTCGGACGGCGCATAGTTTTACTACCCTATAAAATTACACTACTCTCAAACTGCCCTGCGTGCTTCCATAGACGTATTTTGTTTTACTACCCTATAAAATTACACTACTCTCAAACTGCAAGACCGTTTGTTACACCTGCAAATGAGTTTTACTACCCTATAAAATTACACTACTCTCAAACGAATTTGATTCAGCAAATGAGGCGTTGCCAGTTTTACTACCCTATAAAATTACACTACTCTCAAACCCGTTCATAAGTTTTGCAACCTGTTCACGGTTTTACTACCCTATAAAATTACACTACTCTCAAACAATTATTTCAACGGTCTTTTTATCCATTCTGTTTTACTACCCTATAAAATTACACTACTCTCAAACGGAAGCGAATAAGAAATAATAAAGAAAGAAGTTTTACTACCCTATAAAATTACACTACTCTCAAACTTTAATTTCAGGCTCTATATCATCTTCATTGTTTTACTACCCTATAAAATTACACTACTCTCAAACCGCTATGATTTCGGAAGCGCATAGACGTGGGTTTTACTACCCTATAAAATTACACTACTCTCAAACGCACCGACCGTCTATATAAACTTTCTTTTGTTTTACTACCCTATAAAATTACACTACTCTCAAACCTGGGGATATGCCGAGGACATCTCCATTGAGTTTTACTACCCTATAAAATTACACTACTCTCAAACATAGATGTGTCACGCAAGGCTTTTGTTCCTGTTTTACTACCCTATAAAATTACACTACTCTCAAACTATATTCGGGCGTGTGTTCGCTTGCAGCTGGTTTTACTACCCTATAAAATTACACTACTCTCAAACGTACGAGAACAACTATTCAATACATAAGAAGTTTTACTACCCTATAAAATTACACTACTCTCAAACCCTCACGCATAAGCGCAGCCGTTTGTTCTGGTTTTACTACCCTATAAAATTACACTACTCTCAAACATTGGCA
Organism: uncultured Clostridia bacterium; assembly: GCA_947631585.1. Taxonomy (GTDB): domain Bacteria; phylum Bacillota; class Clostridia; order Oscillospirales; family Ruminococcaceae; genus JAAZZIT01. The sequence goes on along the minus strand of CANRLY010000028.1, from coordinate 12,251 downwards.
AAGGCGAGAAAGGCGTAAGTCTGTTTTACTACCCTATAAAATTACACTACTCTCAAACTACAATGTGAACAAGGTGTACAAGCTCACCGTTTTACTACCCTATAAAATTACACTACTCTCAAACATATGTTTGCGGTGTCGGGTATTTACATCGTTTTACTACCCTATAAAATTACACTACTCTCAAACTTGTGCATTATGTACATATGCTTTTACACAGTTTTACTACCCTATAAAATTACACTACTCTCAAACCGAATATGTAACAAGTCAGACACCGCCGCGGTTTTACTACCCTATAAAATTACACTACTCTCAAACTTTTAAGTTAGTGCAATCCGTTATTATCCAGTTTTACTACCCTATAAAATTACACTACTCTCAAACTGCCAAATTCAACATACCACGCATATTTTAGTTTTACTACCCTATAAAATTACACTACTCTCAAACCGTCGGTCACCTTGTTTGTCAAAAGCTCTTGTTTTACTACCCTATAAAATTACACTACTCTCAAACGTCGTCTATGTCGTCCATACCGCCTGCGTGTTTTACTACCCTATAAAATTACACTACTCTCAAACGAAAATGCGGATACTTGTCTTGCTCCGGCTGTTTTACTACCCTATAAAATTACACTACTCTCAAACAAACACTTTTGCGATTACATCGCCGCTTTGTTTTACTACCCTATAAAATTACACTACTCTCAAACTAGCTCATTGTGCTGCCACATACGCATTAAGTTTTACTACCCTATAAAATTACACTACTCTCAAACTTATTCGCCGCTTGCCATATTTCAAATCAGTTTTACTACCCTATAAAATTACACTACTCTCAAACTATAGCCGCCGTGAAATACTGGGCTTCATCGTTTTACTACCCTATAAAATTACACTACTCTCAAACCCTTTGGGAACGTCAACCACTATGCGCTCCGTTTTACTACCCTATAAAATTACACTACTCTCAAACCGTTTGTCAACTGTTAATTTTCAAAATTTGTTTTACTACCCTATAAAATTACACTACTCTCAAACCTATTACTGTACGCTCCAAAATAGCTTTCAGTTTTACTACCCTATAAAATTACACTACTCTCAAACGCTCTCAGCCATGCCCATAAGGTCGCGCATGTTTTACTACCCTATAAAATTACACTACTCTCAAACAATGCCCTCGCGGAATGTTTCACTGTTCTTGTTTTACTACCCTATAAAATTACACTACTCTCAAACCGCCGCACCTTTTTGCCCGTTTCCTCGCAGGTTTTACTACCCTATAAAATTACACTACTCTCAAACACTCAAGACAACACGATACACTTGCGATTCGTTTTACTACCCTATAAAATTACACTACTCTCAAACAGCGATGCTGAACTGGGCTGTTAAAATGGAGTTTTACTACCCTATAAAATTACACTACTCTCAAACCTCAAATTTTGAGATAATGACACTACTCATCAGCATGATAATACAGGGCTTTAATATTATTGTACCATATTTAGCCGCAATGTCAACGGCTTTTATCAGCTCCTTTCGTCTAAATTATACACAAGTCTTTATCTATTATAATGCGTGACTCGTTTTTCAGTCTGGCGGACGCCTTATCTTCCAGGCATATCAGAGTTATCCCATTGAGCAGTACGCTCTGGAACAGATCTTCCGCTTCGCTGTCTTTTATATAATTTCTCAGTCCGACTGTGACAAATACCGACCGCTTTTTATATTCCCGTGAAGCAAGAATATATTCAAAGGATCTTTCTACCAGTTTTCTGTCAGTTTCAACAATATGCAGTTCAAACGCTTTCAGGACAGCCGCTATATCTTCAGGGCGGCAGATATCCATTTCAACATCTTCATCTTCGGCAAGGTCGTACAAATATTTTTCTATATATGCATAAAGTTCCTGTGTGGAATTATAAAACTGTTCATTCACCGATTTTTCTTTCAACCGCCCATAAATATGAGAAAGAATATCCTTTCTGTTTGAAGTAAACGGCACAAACTGCGTAATGATATCCGCCTCTTTACTAAGCTGTATCGGCACATAATTTTCAGATATCACGACTTCTCCCGGCTTACCGTTGACCTGGCTGTAAATATCGTCCGCTATCCGGTAAAACATTTCCGGCTCTTCTATAACGATCTCGAGGACCTTATCGCCTGATATATCGGCTGTCAGTCCTATCGGCGGATATACCAACATCATATGACTACCAACCTTTCATCGCTGTCCACCACATCGCTTTTATAAGTACCGGTCAGAAATTCCATTTTAGAAAACTGTTTTTCGGTAACAGACAGCACCTGCACCAGACCCTCCGGCGGCTTATTAGACCTTATATTGCTGATGATATTGTTTGCAATATTCTGGTTGAGAGCCATTCTGCAATAGACCGACTCCTGCATCATAAGGAATCCGTTTTTAATAAGATACTTACGGAATCTGCTGTAATTCCGCCTGTTTTCGGCTGTCAGCACAGGCAGGTCAAAAAACACTATTATCCTCACGAACCTATAACTCACCTTTTTCCTCCACTGAATAAAAATCAATCTTTGAGATATCGTTGTCTCCTATCGCATCAAAAACGCTCTGGCAGTATATTTTTATCGCATTGCTGACATACTGTCGGGTGTTGTTTATTATCACCGTACTGTTGAGCAGATCAACGATCCGGTGTTTTTCTTCGCTTGTAAACTCCGTGAAGTTGCCGTTATACACTATTCTGTCCACAAGCACCCGAAACGGTTCCATAAGATCGCATGACAGATTGAAATGGTTGAACATATTATTGTGGAACAGTCCTATCTGGGTAATATACCCGTGGGAAACGATCTCTCTGTTGAACGCCGACAGCAGTATGCCGTATCCGTAATTCAGTGCGGCATTTAACACACATTCCTTGCTTCTGGTAAAATCCATTCCGAACAATGCGTTGAAATACACTTTAGCCGCATGGCCCTCCCGGTTGGAAGCGTCTCCTATCTCCATCTGGAGCAGGTAGCTGTCAAGCAGCTGAGACTCGGCAAGCTTGTCCGCTTCCTTTAAAAAATACGACTGCTGCCTGATCTTTTCAGAAACTATCTCCGTCCAGATACAGGTTTTCACTTCGTCGTTCCATTTGATCTGTTTTCTTATCCTGTCCGCCGTATCATGGCTTCCGTAATAAGAGACCAACTCACAGGTGGGGCTGCGCTTTTCATCGCAGAATATGACTTTGATCTTTTTCTCGCTAAGAGCAGCTATCAGACAGCCGGTGACAGAAACGGCAGCCTCCTCTATGATAAGAACTGACAACTCGTCAAGATAAACTCTCTTGACTGCATCTTCCGTTCTTATCACAAGATACCCTGTTTTCAGATCCAGCTTTGCCCTTTTTGTAACTATTACCGTTCTCCAGCTCATAATTTCATAAGATCCGGCGATCTTTTTTCAAAAAGTCCCGTGGGCGACTGATCTATTATGTATATAGAACCTACGTTTTTCATTTTTGTAATAGTGGAATTTATGGTCATTTCTCCGGCGCCTTCTTTTCCACCTATAGCCCTGATATCACAACCTGAAGATCTGCCGGTTTTCAGCAGTGATAATATATTTGCAAGTGCAATAGCCTGCTCGGTAAGATCAAGCTTTTCAAATTTATCTCTGCCCGCCTTTACTTTTGCACCCGTATCGCCCAGCATTACATTAAACGGCGCTGACATCAGTTTACTTACAAAAACATCAAACAGTTCAATGTTCTTTTCGCTGCTTATTTCCACAACGTCCTCAGCGCGTCTTTTCTTATCCTCTTGGCGTTTTGCGACAAATGAGCTTATCGTCTTTGCATAGTCGTAATGTTTTTTGTCAAGTATCAGCGAAGATGCAGATATTATACCCAACCTGTCATTTGTCTTTTTAGTGATATTTATTCTGAACCCATCTATTTCCAGCAAGGTGTTGACCTTTACAGCACGGTCGCCCAGCGGAAATTCTATCCTGCTTTCGTCTATTGTCGTATTCAATATGTCGGACAGCTGTTTAGCGGCGTAATTTCGGGCATATTCTCTGTCTGAGGAATATTTATCCGCATACATGAGCTCCACCGGTATAAAGGTTATCGCCTTGTCATACTTCACCAGTGAAAAATATGATGCTGTAGTTTTGCTATATCCGCCGTATTTTGAAGTATCAAGACCCTTCTTCCTTTCAACAAGTCCCTCGCTTTTGCGCAAAGGCTGCCTGTCAAAAAGTCCGCCCTTTCGTCTGTAGCAGTACCTTACATATCTTACGCTGTTTTCGCTCATCATTTTGCGAACGATATCAAAAGATACCGTCGGGTCCCACGCAACGTTTCCGTACCTTTCCACTTTTCGGGTAAGAAGTCCGCTTTCCTTTCCGTCTTGCGAACGCTTGAAAATTTTGACCGAATAATGCGCTCCGCTTTTTACAAAGTTGAGAGGGTCTTCGGTAAACTGCGTGTTGTAAACATTTCCCATAACAATATTAAGGTAAGCGTCCTGAGCGTGGTGAAGATCGTTGACCTCACGGCATTTGAGCATTTTCATTTCATGGCGGAAATCAGAGGCAAGCCCTGCTTTTACATACACGATATTCGAGTCCGGGCAGATCTCCTTGATTATCTCGGCAACCGCCTTTGTGGACTGCCTGGTCTCAACTATCTGCCTTGCGATAAAGTTAGCAAGTTCTTCGTCTGAAAAATCTTCACTTCTTGTAAGCCGCTGATACTTCTTTTCACTTATGAGCTTTTTGTCTTTCAGACTGCTCCAGAAGGAATACATTTTATGCCTTACGTCCGCTGAGATAGGGTATGTGTCCCCTTTTGCGCCGTTCGCTTCCGACTCCACAAGCACCCTGTTGTCAAGACTGTCATCTTTGACCTTAGCTTGCGGGTAAATGTGGTCTATATTGTAGTATGTGTCATTTCCCAGCCTGTCAAAGTCAATTGCGCGTCCGGTGTACATACATCTTCCCAACTGCATGAAATAAAAATAATATTTATCGCCGCGCAGTCTGCCGTCGTCAACTGAATCGAGCTGCTCATTCAGTTCCTCAATGCGTTCCTTGTCCGCCATATCTTTAGCCGAATCGAGCATATCTTTGATGATCTCACGCCTTGAATGTTTCCTTATGCCCTTTTCCTGGTGGGTATTGTCCCTTGCCATCTCAATAAATATCTTGTCGGGGTCTTTTCCGATAATGCTTTTTATCTCTTTTATAATATCGAGAGATCTGGTCACCGCACGTCTTACAGCCGTGGGGATATACATTTCTTCCATTCTTTCGGGAATGGTTTTTCTGTTTTCGGGGTCGGAATAATAATCGGAATTGAACTTTTCAACAGAGCTTCCGAACCTGTGTTTTGAACCCAGTATCTGCATAAGATTGTCGTTAGTCTCCCAAAGAACGGTGATAATATTACTTTCCGAACACAGTTCGCCGGTCTTGGTATCCACCTCGAATATTTCTTCAAGGAACTTTCTTGAAAGTCTGCCATAATCCTTATATTTAAGGGCCGACAAATATTTCACATCGCTGTCCTCCAGCTGCGGATACTGTTCTTTCAGCCATTTTTTAAGTCTGGCGGTATCGGTGGTAACGGTTATCCTTTCAATTATTTTTTCGGCGTCAGACTCGCTTATAGTCCCGGAGGAAAGCAGCCTTTTCAGATCGTGGTAAGATCTGAGAGACGACTTTATCGTCTGGTCTATTCCGCCGACAGACTGCCCGTCTTTGAACTCTCCGCAGGCTTTCAGGCAGTTCTGAACGGCTTTTACAGTTACTTTGTGCTTTTTCATAAACAGCTCATTGAAGATGGTCTGTTTTGCGCTGACAGAGATCTTGCCGCCGTCCACGGTGATGTTGTTTATCTCGTTAAGCACGCTGAATTTGCAGTACAGCAGTGAATTTTTAGGCAGCACGTCCTCCCCTGCCAGATATGTACACTTGCAGGTCATTTTTCTGATAAATTCGTTTTCCGTCTCATCAAGATCTATTTTCTCCTCATAATTCCAAGGATAGATCTTGCCCTCAGCTTTTCTTACAAGCCAGGCAAACTTGCTTTTATCCTTGCTTACCAGAGGTCCTACATAATAAGGTATACGGAACTCCATAATGCTAAGTATCTTGTCGGCAACAGTTCCGTACTCGTCCTTTTCATTCAAAAACTCAAGATAAGCCGAAGCGTTTTCAAGTATCTTCTTCAGTTCCACATAATAAAGCTGATAGGGTATTACCCTGTTGTCGCCGGTGACCTGTTTGGGACAAAGTTTAACGTTATCGCACTTTTCGATAAGCTCATCTACCAAAGGCTTGTCCGAACTTTCAGGCTGTATGCTTTTCAGATATTTAGCCACAAATTTGCAAAAGTCCTCCTGCTGTTTGCATTTCTTCGACATACCGTTATAAACATACGCAGTGTAGTTGTTTGTCAAATTTTTATCTTTGAAAATTTCATTGTACTGCTGCTTTGAAAGATACTTTTTGCAGATATATTTAAGCTTTTGCAGGTCTGTTTTGTGAGTTTCGTAAACTTCCGCTTTGGCTTGCGAAATGAAACTGTGTTTCCCCAGCGACCTGATAAGCAGCGCCTGATCGTTCAGTTTCTTTATTGAATCCAGCAGTTCCCACTGGTCGTCCTCCAACGTGCCGTAAAGCCCGTCCAGCGTATCGTCAAAATCGGCAGCCAAAACGGATACTGAGTCCTTGTCAAGCTCCTTGTAACTTTCGTTCATGAAAAGTTCAGAAAGTTTTACCACTCCTCCGCTGAGAAGCTTTATCATGCTGTCAAACCGCAGACTGTCGCACAGATCGCTTTTAGGCTTCTTTCCTCCGAACCACAGCGCAGTCAGCTGTTTGTTTTTTGCTGTAATTGAATTATCCGACCTTAAAATTTCAGACAGCTTGTCCGGGTCGCTGTCAAAAGGCAGCTCTTCGCAGATGTCCGACAAAGCGTTTATAAAGCCGTTGTGCAAAGGCTGAAAGTCGCTGATCTTTTCGGCGTTGTCCTTGTCCACAGAAAACAGAAAATGCCCTCTGTGCGCAAGAATATATGCGCACGCAAGATAGACCAGTCTTACGTCATGCGGCTCGCTGCTTTCCATCAGTTCGCAGATCAGATGGTGGATAGTCGGGTATTTATCATAGTAGTCCTTGTCGGTAAATTCTTCATCGTCAAAGAATGTATTTTTGGTGCGGTGTTCGCTGTCCTCCGGCAGCAGACCGCTTTCTTTCAGCCTGAGAAAGAAATTCTCGTCCTTTTCAAGAATAGCTTTTTCAAAAAATCCCCGAAGAAGCTCTATCCTCTGCCTGCGCCTGGCGGTGCGCCGTCTGTCAGTACGGAAACTTCTTCTGTCCGCAGACTGCTGGGCTTCGTCAAACAGATGCACGCCCCACATATTATTGCTGCGGAATTTTTTCAGGGCATATTTATCATCTGTGACTGCCCAACCCACCGAATTTGTGCCGATATCGAGACCGAGAAAAATTTTTTCATTAAACACTTGACAAACCTCCAGATGTGTGATATTATATGTTCATAGGATTACTACCCTATAAAATTACACTACGAGTTCAAATAAAAATTTTTTCAAATCGTTCGGTAAAACCGTTCGCACAAGTGTTGTGCATGACCTTGCTGAAAAGCAGGGTTTTTTATTTTGCAATTTTGCAATTTGCCAATTTACCGATTTACCAAACATTAGGATATACTTATATAAAAAAGTATATTTCATAAAAGCGGCGATGTCAACCGCCAAAAAGCCAACTGTACAATTATCAGGACTGCAAATGAAAATTTTGTCGTTTTATACAAATCAGGCAGATAAAATTTGGTAATATTGCCAATTGAGCAAGTAAACACAAGTGTTAGGTACGGTATCATTCTACGTGCTGGCAGGCAAGAGAAAATTGCAGTAATATATACTCATAAAGTTTAGGAGATCGCTTATGGATATCGGGAAAACGATAAAGGAGTTAAGGCAGAAAAGGGGGGGATAACTCAGGAGGAGCTTTCGCAGACGATGAATGTATCCGTTCATACCATATCACGTTGTAAAAAAGGCGTAAATTCGCCAGATCCTTTATCGCCGCCGATGCTATCCGCATATTTTGGAGTGACCCGCAGACTATTTGCAGGACTTGGAAAGGAACGATACCATGACAAAGCTTATCAAAACCACAGAACTGTCTGAGTTGTCATAAATGCAGGAAGCATAGGAACTGCTGCTAAAATTCAAGGGTGAGAAATTTCCCATTCTGAAAGATCACAAACTGACCGAACAAGGGACAGGGCAATACTAGAAGCCGCTAAAGAATTTGACAGCGACCTTGAAAACATGAGGTTCGACTAACCGCAAACCACCCCACCGCATGAGCGGTGGGGTGGTCGGTTTCCATTTACAATTGGTAATTCAGTTGGATATATTTACTGACAGAAAACTTCAAAGAACAGCGGAGCATCTGCGCCGGAATCAAGAAATTGCGGCAACTTATTCAAAAACTCCTTTTTGTCTGAGGCTGAAATATACTTAAATCCTGTAGATTCTACCCAGCCTTTAGCCGAGGTATTATGAACAGACGAAATACCTTTAAGATTATGACCTCTCAAAAGTCCTGTTCCATTATTGTTTACCATCAAGATCCTGATATTGCTTGATAACTCTTTGTTCCACAAACTATTCATATCATAGAAAAACGACAAATCACCTACTATAAGGAAACAAAGCTTATCCTTAACTACTGAACACTGACCCAAAAAAGTTGATGTGCAGCCGTCTATACCGTTTGTTCCCATGTTACAATACACTTCAACTGAACTGTCAATACTATATCTTCTACAGTCGTAAAAGCTCTGTCCTACGCCGAGATGCAAAACAGAATTTGACGGGATCGCAGGGAAAAATTTGCTTTGTATATAATTAGAAGTGAAATTTTCGACTTCAGGCGAACCATATTTTTTCATCATTTTCTGCCATTTATCGAAATATTGACCATTGTTTTCAATATCACCCGCATGAGCAGAAAACCATTCAAAGAATTTGTCCTGTGACATCTCAATAACAGAAGTCAGTCTAAAATAAAAGTCCTTGATCTTTCCGTCGGGAGTAACGCTCCAATGCCGCACATCTTTTCTTCCGCCACGGATCTTACTAGTCAGAGGGTCATTCATCAATCGTTTTCCTCCAACAGTAATCAAAATGTCAGGCGAAAGGTTTTCGTTAAAATCGGCACCGGATAAAGCTGCTAACAAATTATGAGGCTTTATTGCATATTGGCAGTCAAGGTTTGATATATGATCCGTAATGATAACGCAATTATATTTTTTTGCGAAATTCTCAATATTTCTTTTCTGTATTTCATTAAGAGGAGGATTCTGACCATACACCACCATGATCCGCTGTGATCTTTTTAGCGAATTTACCCATTCCATCAGCTTTTTGTTACCGCTGTTGAACCCAACTCTCAAAATGTGCGGATAAATTTTCGGCAGCAGTTTCCATGCGCTGCGTGGAGCTTTTGAACCTACCGTGATATTACCAATAGCAATATTTATATGGACCGGTCCGAACACATCATGTGTTGATTCTAATATACAATCACTTATATCCCTGCGAGTCTGATATTCAACATCATTGCCGCTGCCCTCAGGTACAGTTATTGATTTTTTCACTACTCCATCATAAATATGTTGCTGTGGGATAGTCTGATCTTCCCCATGTTCGTGGTAAACATTATACCTGTCTGCTGTTATCATAATTAGAGGGATCCCGGTATAATAGGCCTCTGTTACAGCCGGCAAATAGTTGCTGGCCGCCGTACCGCTTGTACACACACAAGCAACGGGTTGTCTTAACTGAGTAGCAATGCCCAATCCAAAATACGCAGCGCTCCGCTCATCAGTTACCCTATGCAAAATAAATGATCCCTCATTATATTCAAACATTCTGACTATCGGTACATCTCTGCCACCCGGGGACAAAACCACATGTTTCACCCCATAATCACGCAGAAGTGTCGCAAGTATTCTTATTTTTCTGAAATCAGGGCTTTTTTCTAACTTAATGACCTCCGGATCCTGTGGTTTTTCAGGAACCGCAGGATTTATAACAGCAGGTACTTCGGGCTTGTTCTTTTTATGTGTCTTAAAAGCGGTTTTAAGCCAACTATACGATTTTTTCACCATCGGTTTAAGTAAAGAATCCACCTTTTTGTAATCTATATCCTTCGACGACATATACTTTCCATAATAATCTTGATCTTCAAACATTCTGTCAGTCAATTCAAATCCTGACAATAAATAGGAAAATCTTCCGCCGCCCCTTCCATTATTTTTGCGCACAATAAAATTTTTATGAAATATAATTGAAAAACACGCTCCATGGAAGCTGTCCGTAAGGACAAAATCAGCATTTTTCACACAATAGAGCCATTCTTTGATCGTAGGTTCCTCTAGTATCGTCACTTTATCAGAATTAATATTTAAAGCTTCAGCGCATTTTTTCTTATCTGAACTCTCATTAAAAATAATTATCAGCTTTTTGCCGGTCTCCTCAACTATTTTTTGTATAGACTCTCCCATTTCCGGATTAGGGTCAAGTAAATATGCAAAGATATAATTCCCATCAATGTTAAAGCCTGATTCCTTTATAAGGTCTAAATAATTATCTTTATCGCATACAAAAACCGGATCAAGCACAAGTTCTGCTTCAACCCCAAAATCCTCTTCACAAATACGTTTAGAAAAATCATCACGCACAGAGACAGAGTCGAAACGATTAAGGTTCAGTTTTGTTACCTCTCGTTCTTCATCAGGGCCTGTATAATGATCTTTGCCAAACGAGGTCGCATAAGAGATCTTGATTTTTTTATCATCGGCGAAGTCGAGAAAATAAGACTGCCTATACGGACGGCTCAAACCATAATTCCACATTTGGTCAGAACCGATGATAAACTTGTCAAACATATCGTTCAACTTATACATATCATTCAGAGAATACATAGGGGTTATTTTATATTTTTCCTGTGCAAATTTCAAAGCGTGAGAACGCCTTAAAGAATTTATATCCACTTCAGTCCCAAGTGGATTTTTGATCATGGCATAGGAATATCCCATGGATCTTATAACTTTGGATAAAGCATAATACGTTATTATACTGCCATAATTATGACCGTACCACAATCCAAATATTCCCACATCATACTTAGCCATAAAAAAACTCCTTTTTACTTCATTGATTCTGATCGTTAGATTTTTGCCTATTTTGTTGCAACAGAAAACAACTTTTGTTGCGAACACCTCCAGAACTGTTACATACAGTCTGCAAATAAAATCGCATATTAAGTCAGGACACGCCATTTACCGTTGCATTTTTCTTTTAGTATAACCAAATATATTTTAGCACATTTATTAAGAAAATACAAGTAAAATTTTTGACTAAAACTAAAAGATGAAAGCAAAGATCCAAAACTTATCTTAAACAATACTATAACACAAATACAATATATTAGTCAATAGATATTTAAAAATTAGTAAAGATCGCAGGCAACAGACACCCTACCCATCAAACGTGAAAGTGTCAAATTCGGCTTCGCCGCTGCCGGAAAATTCAAAATACACCGCCCTTTTGCCTATTTTATGCCAGAGGTCAGCGGTGCGCTTTTGACAGTATCTTCGGGAGCAGATCCAAGTTCGGCAACGATCTTTCCGTGGTAATTATCTACCCGAACTCTCACTTTCATCTGTCCTTTCACCCTTGCCGAAACAGTCACGCTTTTGGGGGATTCCGCCGAATTGCAGGTACCTGGACCCGACGGTCGTGCCGTCTTTGAACTCTCCGCAGGCTTTCAGGACTCCAAATGAAAATTTTGTCGCTTTATACAAATCAGGCAGATAAAATTTGGTAATATTGCCGATCGGGTGGGGGAGTATTTTAATGCAAATTTTAAATTGCCATTGTTGATAAAATGTTATTTTTCGCCGAAAAATGCGATAAATACAGATTTTTAATTAAATATCTTGTATTGTTGATAAATCTGTGATATAATTATTTTGATTATACTGATTACTTTGCCGCCGCCTATCAGACAGGAGGGATACATATGAGCGAACCCAATGAACATTCCAAAAAACCGTTACATCTTCCTATCACAGTCATAGCTATAGCGGTAATCATCGTTCTGATAGTCAACCTTTTTATTATGACAAAAGTAAACAGCAGCCAGACGGAAGAACTGGGAAGTAT
>CANRLY010000027.1 GCA_947631585.1 uncultured Clostridia bacterium | reverse complement strand
ACTTACTGCGGAAAGAACGCTGTTTCTGAACAGGATAACAAGGTGGTCTACGCTCCGAAAAACGAGCTTAAAGAAATAAAGAGCTATTTTGGGCTGGTGTTCCAGAACTTCAATCTGTTCCCTCACTATACAGTTCTGAAAAACATCACCGACGCTCCGCTCCATGTGCGCAAGTTTAACAAGGACGAGGTAATGAAAGACGCTCAGGCTCTGCTGGACAAGATGGGGCTTTCCGACAAGGGAGACCAGTACCCTTACCAGCTGTCGGGCGGTCAGCAGCAGCGTGTTGCGATAGCAAGGGCTTTAGCCATGAAGCCGAAGATGATATTCTTTGACGAGCCTACCTCCGCCCTTGACCCGGAGCTTACCGCAGAGATACTTAAAGTTCTCAAAGAGCTTGCCGCTGAGAAGATGACGATGGTAATAGTCACTCACGAGATAGACTTTGCAAGAAGCGTTTCCGACAAGGTGGTCTTTATGGACGGCGGACTTGTAGTCGAGCAAGGCAGACCGGAGGACGTTATCGACGACCCGTCTAACGAAAGAACAAGGAACTTCCTTAAAAAGCTGGAACACACCTGACGACTGTTTTACAGGTAATACAAAGCCATCGCTGTGCGGTGGCTTTTTTGCTGCCAAAGGGTAGTCTGCGGATATTCAATTGTAAACGTTTTGTTAAAAGTTAAGAAAAGCCCTTGCTTTTTATATACTATGCGTTGTATAGTATAACGTGTAAGGAGGTATATTATGGACATACAGCTCAAACGAGGACTGCTGGAAGTATGCGTTCTGGCTGCGATAAAAAGCGAAGATTCGTATGGTTACCAGATAATCAAGGACATAAGACCTTATGTTACGATCTCAGAATCAACTCTTTACCCAATACTCCGGCGGCTGGAAACGGCTGACCTTCTGACTGTCAGGACTGCCGAACATAACGGCAGGCTGCGCAAGTATTACCACATAACCGAACTGGGCAAAAAGCGCATAGAAGCTTTCAAAGACGAGTGGAAAGAGATCGTTTCCATATACGATTTTATAACTAAGGAGGAAAAAGGAAATGACCAGAAGTGAGTTTCTCAGCCTGCTGGAGCAGCGGCTGAACGGTCTGCCGCAGGAGGACCTGAAGCGGTCAATGGAATATTACGGTGAAATGATAGACGACATGACAGACGACGGCATACCCGAAGAGGAAGCAGTTGCGGCTGTAGGAGATATAGACGGGATAGTCGATGGGATAATCTCAGAAACGCCGCTTAACAGGCTGGTAAAAGAAAGAGTAAGTTCAAGGCGCAGGTTCAGAGCCTGGGAGATAGTGCTGCTGGTGCTGGGACTGCCGGTCTGGCTGCCGGTACTGCTGGCTGTGCTGATAATTGTAATGTCGCTGTACATTGTGATGTGGTCGCTGGTGATATCTCTTTACTCGGTAATGGTCTCCTTGGGAGCGTCGGCGGTCGCCTGCGCTGTGTGGGTGTTCGTCAGGCTGGCGTTAGGAACGCCTTTGCAGTCGCTGCTGTTTGGCGGAGCTGCTCTTGCTGCGGCAGGACTGGCTATAATTTTTCTGCATATCAGCAATATCACCGCTAAAGGCGTACTTATCCTTGGAAAAAAGATACTTGTCGGCATAAAGAAATGCTTTGTAAGAAAGGAGGCTTAACGGCAATGAAAAAGTCCACACGCATATCGCTGATAGTTTCTGCGGCGTTGATAGCTGCCGGCTGCTGTCTTTCGGGAGCTGCCATTGCCGCCGTTGACGGAGACTTATCAAAATTAAATTCTGCAAGTTACACAGAAAAGCAGTACGACTTTACAGAAGACATCGAAAGCGTTCGCATTGAAGCACGGTGCGACGTAAGGATCCAGCCGTCAGCCGACGGGGTCTGCCATGTAAGCGTATTTGACGAGGACAGCGGCGATATTTTCTACGAGATCAAGACGGAAAACGGCGTTTTAAATATCAGCCGGAAAGACCGGCGGAAGTGGTACGAGCGGATAGAGATATCTTTCTCGGAAAGCAAAGATACAGGGGTGACTGTCAGTCTGCCGGAGGAGCGGTATATCAAGCTCTTTGCGGAGACAGCCGCCGGCGACATAAGCGTTTCTGACGGACTGGTCTTTGACGAAGGGGAGCTTTCCACAGCCAGCGGAGATATTGATCTTGCCGCCGACGTCAGCAGCACTCTGAAAGTCGAGACGGTAAGCGGAGACATCAAGATATCCGGAGTCGGCGGAGAAGAGCTTTCAGCAAAGACCACCAGCGGCGACATCAAGCTGAAAAACCTGACCGCCGGTCATGTTCAGGCAAAGGCGGTCAGCGGAGACGCAGAGATCTCCGGTTGCAGCGGAAAGGAGCTTTCGGTAAAGACCACCAGCGGCGACATCGAGCTGAAAAACACTATTTCAGAAATGCTCTCGCTCCAGTCGGTAAGCGGAGATGTGGGATTTTTCAGCTGTGACGGAAAGGACATTTCCGTCAAGACCACCAGCGGAGACGTAGGCGGAAATCTGCTGTCAGGCAAGGATTTTTCAGTCAGCACCACCAGCGGCGATGTTTCTCTGCCGAACTCCCAGCCGGACGGAGATTGCAGCATCGCAACTGTCAGCGGCGACGTAAACATTTACGTCTGAGCCTTACGCCGCCCCTCGCAGCGGAGCTTTCAGCTCCGCATTTTTTCGCCAGCGTGCAGGGAAATCCATTTCCCTGCACGCTGGCGAAAAAACCAATGTGACGCACCTCAGAGAGGTGCGTCACATTTGCGAGGGGCGACCTCGATGACCGTCCGTCCGGCGTCTATCTTGTCGCTTTCCATTATAAGTTCGTCTATCCCCTCTGCCCTTATCCTGCCGGCAGAGGGATTTTTCACACTGCCTATCCTGCCGCAGATATCCACGTCCACAACGGAATATTCAAACGCCAGAGTGGTGTTTATCGTCCGGCAGTTCACCATCTTCAGCCCGTCCACAAAACACAGCCCCTGCAAGCTCTCTATCGTGCAGTTTATAAGGGTCAGCGAACTGGAGTTCCAGCCCAGATATTCCCCTGATATGTAACAGTTCTCAGCTGTGATGTTCTCGCTGTTCCAGAAAGAATCCTTGCTTATCAGCCTGCAATTGCACAAAGTTATGTTCTTTGCGCCGTCAAAACAGTAGTTGCCGTCAAGCTCAAAACCCTCTATCTCCATATCCTCGCAGTTCATGCCGAAATAGTCGCCTTTTGCGGTAACCTTCTCCATCTTGACTCCCTTGCACTGCCATAAAGTTTCGGCAGCGTTTGGAAATCCCACATTGCTTAAACTTACTCCGCTGCACCGCCTGAGACCCTTTGGCGCAGCGTAGATAGTATCGGAAATGGAAATGTTCTCCGTGTACCAAATCCCAGCCCTTGCCGCTTCGTTGAATTCGCAGCCGCTGACCAGTATATCCTTTGAATACCATATGGGGTACTTCCATCTGAACTTATCCCCGAAAAGCTTTAGGTTCCTGCAGTGCTTCAGAGGGGATTCGCCGTCCTCAAAAACGCAGTCTCTGAATATTGCTCCCTCCGCCTGGAACATTGCCCTCTCTCCTGTAAAAATACCGCCCTGAAACTCTTTCATCGCTTTTTCTCCTTATCAAGCCTGCAAAATTTCCGCTTTTTAATTATATCACTGCTAAACAAAAATTACAACACCTTTATTTGCTTGACGGTGTCCTCCTGCCATGTTATAATTGAACTGCAATGAGTTTAACGGAGCTGATAAAAATGTATGACTTTGATAAAATGACCGACCGGTCAGGCAGTTTCTCACTGAAATGGGACGTTTCTCAGGGGGAACTTCCCATGTGGGTGGCGGATATGGACTTCCCCACCGCTCCTGAAATAACCGAAGAACTGGTCAGGCGTGCAAAACACGGCGTGTTCGGGTACACAATTATCCCGGACCAGTGGTACTCCGCCTACATTGGCTGGTGGAGCAGACGTCACCAGCTTGAAATAGAAAAAGAACAGCTCATATTCAGCACAGGGGTCATTCCCATAATTTCAAGCTGCATCAGAAAACTTACCACTCCTGCTGAAAACGTCGTGATACTCACTCCTGTGTACAATATCTTCTTTAACTGTATACTCAACAACGGCAGGAACGCACTACAGTGTCCGCTGGAATATTCCCAAGGAGAGTATTCCATAAACTTCGACAGGCTGGAAAAAGCTCTTGCCGATCCTCAGACCTCCCTGCTCCTGCTGTGCAACCCCCACAACCCGATAGGCAGGGTCTGGGACAGACAGACCCTTTCTCAGGTGGGGGAACTGGCGTGGCATTACGGGGTAACTGTCATCTCCGACGAGATACACTGCGACCTCACCCACCCCGGCACGGAATATGTACCTTTTGCGTCCGTCTCTGAACATTGCAGGCAAAACAGCGTTACCTGCGTTTCCCCTACAAAGGCTTTCAACCTTGCCGGAATACAAACTGCGGCGGCATTTGTGCCTGACGAAAAGCTGCGGCACAAAGTCTGGCGCAGTCTTAACACCGACGAGGTCGCCGAACCCAACGCTTTTGCCGTGCAGGCGGCTGTGGCGGCTTTTACCAAAGGGGAAAAATGGCTGGACGAACTGAGGGTATATCTGTTTGAAAACAAACAGCTTGTCATAAAGACCCTGGAAACGGAGCTTCCGCAGATAAAGGCGGCAGCTCAGGATTCAACTTATCTTATGTGGCTGGACTGCTCTGCCGTCACCGACGACTCCAAAGCTCTGGCTGACAGCATACGCCGTAAAACCGGACTTTTCCTCTCGGACGGCGCACAGTACGGCATCGGCGGAGAACGCTTTTTGAGAATGAACATCGCCTGCCCGAAAGACCTGCTGAAAGACGGTCTCAGGCGGCTCATATCGGCTATTTCGGACTGATCTTGAGAGAAAACGGAGGTAAAATCATGAAAAGTTTGACAAAACGGCTGCTGGCAGGCTGTCTGGCGGCTTTGGTGTGCCTGGCAGCTTTCACCTGCTGCTCGTCTGACAGCCCTGACAGCGGCAAAACTACCGAGAAGCAGACGGAAAGCGTCCCTTCGGGCGACAGCTCAGGCTCTTCGGAAAAGAAGGAAAACGACCGGGAAGATCAGCCGTCGTCCGCACCTGAAACTGTGGAGCGCACCGAAGCTGTAGTCAGTTTGTCTGAAAAAAGCGGCGTTTACCAAGGCGATATCCAGCTTGAGATTACCGCTGAGGACAGTTCCGCTCAGATCTTTTACACCACCGACGGCAGCGACCCTGCCACCAGCGACACCGCAATTCTTTACGACGGCCCTGTGACTATCTCCGACAACAGCGACTCTCCAAACGTGGTATCGGCAGTAGACCCGACTCTTTTCTGCGGCAACCTGAACCAGCCTAAAAGCGACCGCTCCGGCTTTGACTGCAATGTTTCCGCACCGCAGGACAGCGCAGTTGACAAGTTCAGACGGCAGCTTCTCTCAGGACGCAGGGGGAGTTTACTTCTTCGGCAGCATGGCTGACCACATACAGGGTCTGGCGGAAAGCTGTTCGGCTTCCGGAAGCAGTCTTGCTGTGATAAATCTTTCCATGAACTACAGCGACCTGTTCGACCCGGATTACGGCATTTATGTCAAGGGCAGCATTTTTGACAAGGCTCTGGAGGAATTTATCGCTTCCGGCGAACATATGGATGCTGAGACCGCTCGTTCCTTAGATGCAAATTACAAGCAGAAAGGCAGAGAGTGGGAGCGTGAAGCTTACCTGACCTTTATGGAATGTTCCCCCGACGGCGCAGAACAGGTGCTTTCCCAGCGGTGCGGCGTAAGGATACAGGGCAACTACTCACGTTCCGACCTACAGAAAGGTCTGCGCCTTTACGCAAGAAAAGACTACGGCGACAACAACTTCAACTACGCAGTGTTCGGCGAAAACTACCTGAACGACAGCGGAGAGGTCATGGACAAGTTCAAGACCCTTACTCTCAGGGCAGGCGGAAACACCGCTCTTTCAGCTAAATTCAACGACACCTACTGGCAGTCGCTGGTAAAAGACCTTGACTGCGAAACTCAGACTTCCCGTCCCTGCGTGGTCTACATAAACGGCGAATACTGGGGACTTTACGTTCTTCAGGAGGACTACTCCAACGACTACTTTGAGGATCTCCACGGCGTTGACAAGAAAGACGTGGTGGTCTATAAAGGGGACGCAGAGGCGCTGTCTCTTGGCTACAAGCTGGACGAGGGCGACCTGCCGGAGGGCGAGTCGGAAAGCTATTATTTCAACGACCTGCTGGACTTTTTCTCCTCACACAAAGACCTGAAAAGCGACGACGACTACCGGCAGTTCTGCAAGCTGGTAGACCAGCAGTCGGTAATGGACTATTTCGCCGTCCAGTGCTGGATAAACAACAAATGGGACTGGCCCGGCAAAAACTGGTCAATGTGGCGGACTATCAACACCGACCCGTCAAACGGCTACGCTGACGGCAGATGGAGATTTCTCTTTTATGATATAGAATTCGGCGGCGTGAGCGGCTCCAGCGACGCTTACACCAACACCATAAAAGACGACAACTACAAACCGCTGGGACTTCTGGACACCGACACCAACAACCCGGCTGTGCTGTGCTTTGCCTACCTGATGACCAACGAGGACTTCCGGAACGACTTCTGCGATGAGCTTTCATCTCTTTCAGACGGCGTGTTCCAGCAGCAGAAAGCCCTTGACAAGCTCCAGAAATTTGAGGATATCTACTCGCCGCTTTACGACCAGTTCTTTGAAAGATATCCCGGCGCAGGCAGCGCCAAAGACGCCGTGAGCGGCGGTTATTCCAGCATTTCATGTATAAGGGATTTTCTGTCGCTGAGAAAGGACTATATCCAGCCAATGATCGAGTACGTCCACAAAACCCTTGGCTGAGAAATTCAAGGTCTTTCAGGCTGGAATAACCCCTCTCAGATCTGACTTTTGGTAAGATGTCACATTTTATGTATTGATTTTTTAAAACTTTTGTGCTATAATGACATAAAATGTTTGTATTTTAACTTTATTATGGTCGGGTGGTGAGAATATGCTTCCGGATATTCCTGAAAAGTATAAAGAAAAACTTGTGGATATCATTGCCAACGACTCCGACACCGTGCATTTTTTCCAGAGCATCGAGGACAATACTTTTATTTCCCTGTCTGAAAGTTTTGACGCTAAAGATTATAGGGAACTTCCCGTGCTGCTGAGGGAGTCGGGTCTTATAGAAAAAGAGTCGCTGCCGGTGTTCGATGTGTTCTGCGAACGTATCGACGAAGGCATAATAAACGGCTGTCGGGAAAACAGTCTGGGAACTGACCTTTCCATTAAACTTCCGGGCAGTGACGATTTTAAAATGTGCCATATGTACGCCCTGTTTTTGCGTGACGAGAACGGCCGCATCACCGATATTCATTATAACATCAGACCTTATTCCCCTAACGAATACTTCACCCGTGATGTGATGAAAGTATTTTCATCGGATAAAAACCCGAAGATATACTCTCAGCGCTGCCGCCGGACTATAGATTCCAACCCGGACAAACAGATCGCTTTCATTCAGTTCGATGTGGAGCGATTCAAGATGATAAACGAGGAGTACGGCGTGGAAAAAGGCGACGAGCTGCTCCAGTTCTTCAACGACTCCCTTGCCCTTATCTGTCGTGACGACCAGCCGTTCTGCCGGCTCACCGCAGACGTATACATGATCGTGACTCCCTTTGATACCAAAGACGAGATAATCGGGCTGATACACAAGATAGAAAGTATGCTCAGCGGATTTGGCGGCATGGAATACCGCCTTATCTTCGGGGTCTGCATAGTTGAGGACAGAGCCGCTCACACCAGAAAACACGGCGATAACGCTTCCCTTGCAAGACAGCTCATCAAGGGCAACGCCATTGAAAACATTCTGTTCTACGACAAGTCCATGAAGTCCAAGCTTCACAAAAAGCAGCAGATAGAAGAGTCCATGAACAACGCACTGCTAAACGGCGAATTTCTCATGTTCCTACAGCCGAAATACTCCATAAGCACAGGCAGGATAATCGGCGCAGAAGCTCTTGCCAGGTGGAACGACCCTGCGGTGGGAATGATCTCTCCGGCTGAATTTATACCGGTGTTTGAGGAAAACGGCTTTATCCTGAAACTTGACTGCTACATCTGGGAACAGGCTTGCAAAAAGATCAGAGAACTTATGGATCTGGGTATTAAACCTGTTCCTATCTCGGTTAACATTTCAAGAGAATACATAAAGACTTTTGACATAATCGGAAAGATCAAGGAACTTATCGGCAAGTACGATATACCTATTTCCATGCTGGAACTGGAGATAACAGAAACGGCTGACACCAGCGGCATCGAGGAGCTTGTTACACAAATGAAAGAAGCCGGCTTCACAATGCTGATGGACGACTTCGGCTCAGGGTATTCATCTCTGAACATACTGAAGTCCACGCCTTTTGACGTGCTGAAAATAGACCGCTTCTTCCTGGAGGAATTTATGGATTCCGACCGTGGCAGAAAGATAATCGAGCATACTATCTCCATGTCTCAGGACATAGGTCTTGGCATTATCGCCGAGGGAGTGGAGACCGGCGAACAGGCGGAATTTCTCAGCAGGTGCGGCTGCGACGCCGCTCAGGGATTCTACTACTCACGCCCCATTCCGTCAGACGAGTTCAACCAAAAGCTCATTTCGGTAAACAAATAAAAAAAGCAGAAAAAATTCCCCTGCCGGTCAACTTGAAACTGAGCAGGGGAATTTGTATTGTATTTTTATTTATCGAGGGCTTCACGCAGGCTGCGGACAAATTCCCCGACCTTTTGTGCGCTGTCACGTCCGTTGCCAGCAACTATGTCCACCACTGCGCTTCCCACTATCACGCCCTGGCAGTAACGGGACATTTCCGCCGCCTGCTTCGGACCTGAGATCCCAAATCCCACGCAGGCAGGGCATTTAACGTTGTTTCCCACCTCTTCAAAGAAGCTGTCAAAGTCCGTGGTAAAGCTGCTTCTCGTTCCGGTAACGCCGGTAGAGGAAACGCAGTAAAGAAAACCTTTGCTTTCGGCGGCTATGCTCTTTATCCGTCCTTTTGATGTAGGAGCGACCAGATTTATGTTGTAAACTCCGGCTTTTTCCGCATACTCAAGTATTTCGTCCCTTTCCTCGAACGGCATATCGGGAACTATCACTCCGTCTATCTGACATTCCTTGCAAAGCCCGAAAAACTTCTCAGTACCGTACTTGAAAATGGTGTTCAGGTACATCATCAGTATCAGCGGTTTGTCGGTCTTAGTCCTGAGGTCTTTCACCAGCCGGAATATCATATCCAGAGTCGTGCCGTTTTTCAGAGACCTGAGCGAAGCTTTCTGAATGGTCGGACCTTCGGCGATGGGGTCGGAAAAAGGCACGCCAAGCTCGATGATATCTGCGCCGTTTTCAAACATGGACAGCACCAGTTTTCCGGTGGTCTCCATGTCCGGGTCGCCTGCCGTGACAAACGTCACCAGCGCTTTTCTGCCCTGGGCTTTAAGCTCCTCAAAGCAGCTGTCTATCCTATTCTTCATTGATATCTACCCCCCTGTATCTGGCGATGGAGTAAACGTCCTTGTCGCCTCTGCCTGAAAGATTTATTACCATTATCTGGTCTTTGCTCATCTGTGGAGCTATCTTCAAAGCCGCAGCCACCGCATGAGCCGACTCGATGGCAGGGATTATTCCCTCTGTCTTAGAAAGATACTCAAATGCGCACACCGCTTCTTCGTCGGTAATGCTCAGGTATTCTCCCCTGCCGGTGTCACGGAGGTTTGCGTGCTCAGGACCAACTCCCGGATAGTCAAGACCTGCCGATATGGAGTAAACTTCGTCTATCTGCCCATAATCGTTTTGCAGAAATACAGACTTCATTCCGTGGAAGATACCCACCGAACCTTTTGCCATGGTAGCGGCGTGCTTTCCGGTGTCTATTCCCCTGCCTGCCGCTTCAGCTCCTATCAGCCGGACGGAACTGTCGTTTATGAAATCGTAAAACGCACCCATAGCGTTAGAACCGCCGCCTACGCAGGCTACCACCGCATCGGGAAGTCTGCCTTCTTTTTCAGCAAGCTGCCTTTTGATCTCCTCGCCGATTATCTTCTGGAAATCTCTGACCATCTGCGGATAGGGGTGGGGCCCCATTACCGAACCTATGCAGTAGTAGGTGGTGTCGATGTTGGAGCACCAATCTCTCATAGCTTCGTTGATCGCATCTTTTAAGGTGCTTGTTCCGCTGGAAACTCCCGTTACCTTTGAGCCAAGCAGATTCATTCTGTAGACGTTCAGCGACTGACGCTTCATGTCCTCTGCGCCCATGTAGACCTCACATTCCAGACCCATCAGCGCACATACTGTCGCCGTTGCAACGCCGTGCTGACCTGCTCCGGTCTCAGCGATGATCCTTTTTTTGCCCATTCTTTTGGCAAGAAGTATCTGTCCCAGAACGTTGTTTATCTTGTGAGAACCGGTGTGGTTAAGGTCCTCTCTTTTGATGTAGATCTTTGCGCCGCCCAGATCTTTGGTCATTTTTTCAGCATAGTAAAGCATGGACGGTCTCCCTGCGTAATCCCTGTAAAGATCCGCCAGTTCCTTTTTGAACTGAGGGTCGTCCTTGTATTTGGCATAAGCTTCTTCAAGCTCTTTGACGGCGTTCATCACCGTTTCCGGTACATACTGTCCTCCGTACTCGCCGTAGCGTCCGATCTTTCCCATATCATATCCTCCTGATGATCCCGATTATTTCTTTGATCTTATTTTCGTCTTTCCAGCCGTCCGTCTCCACTGAGCTTGACAGATCGACTCCCAGCGGTCCGACCTTTTCCACCGCCCGACAGACGTTATTGCTGTCTATTCCTCCGGCAAGGAAAAACTCCTTGCTGAAATTAGCCCTGAGAATTATATCCAGGTCAGCCGTTCTGCCTGTGCCGCCTACCTTGCCTTTAACGTAGCTGTCGATAAGCAGCTTGTCGCAGTCAAGCTTATCCGCTTTTTCGATATCCTCTTCAGAACAAGCCCTCACCGCTTTCCAGATCTCACCGTTAAAGCCGCTGCGGACTTTTTTTATATAACCGCCGTCCTCATCGCCGTGGAGCTGCACCACGTCCAGCCTGTCGGCATACCTCAGAAGGCTTTCCACCGGCTCGTTGACGAACACCCCGACTTTCATTATCCCGCTGTCCAGCCGCCGTGAAAGTTCGCAGAACGTTTCTTCGCTGATAGTTCTCCTGAACCCCTCCGAAAGGATAAATCCCACATAGTCGGGACGGTATTTGTTCACGCAGACGATATCTTCCGTGCGCCTCATTCCGCAGATCTTGACCTTTACCATCACACGCCTTCTCTCAGAGTTTTCAGTTCGCCGGCGATATCTGCGCTTCGCATAAGCGTTTCCCCGACAAGCACCGCATCTGCGCCCAGTGAACGCACCAGCCGCATATCGTCATTGTTTCTGATACCGCTTTCCGACACAAGCACTGCTTCTTTCGGGATATGCTCCCTGAGGCGAGCAGTAGTGTTCAGGTCAACTTCAAAGGTTTTAAGGTTGCGGTTGTTGATACCCAGTATCTTTGGCGTAAAGGTCATCGCCTTGTCAAGTTCTTCTTCGTTGTGGACTTCCACCAGGCAGTCCATTCCCAGAGAACCTGCCAGCTCATAGAAATACTTCATTTTCTCAGCCGTAAGTGTCGCTGCAATCAGCAGCACGGCATTTGCCCCGATGACTTTTGCTTCGTAGACCTGATATTCGTCAAATATAAAGTCCTTTCGCAGCACCGGCAGTTTCTCACC
The DNA here is from genome assembly GCA_947631585.1 of uncultured Clostridia bacterium. GTDB lineage: Bacteria > Bacillota > Clostridia > Oscillospirales > Ruminococcaceae > JAAZZIT01. The sequence goes on along the minus strand of CANRLY010000027.1, from coordinate 2,512 downwards.
GGCGGTCTGCCTTACAAGCTCCAGATACTCAGAACGCCCTTGAAAATAATGTTCCTCCGTAAGGCAGGAAATTGCGTCAGCGCCTGCCTGAACATATTCCCTTGCGATCTGCTCAGGGTAAAATTCCGGTCGGATAAGTCCCTTTGACGGGCTTGCCTTTTTCACTTCGCATATTACCGACAGCCGGTCTTTTTTCAGCGCATCAAAAAACGATATCACCGGCATATCAGACCTGAGCGCAAGACCTTTCATTTCCTCCGGGGAGGTCTTTGCTTTTTCACGCTCCAGCTGAATTTTTCTTTTCTCGATTATTTCATCTAAGATCATATTATTTTACCATTATTTATTAGAAAGTTCTATCATCTGCTCCAGTTTGGCGTAAGCTTTTCCGCTGGAAATAGACTCTTTCGCCATCTCGATACCCTCTTGTATGGAAGCGGCTTTTCCGGAAATGTAAAGAGCGCAGCCTGAGTTGAGCAGTACGATATCTCTTTTTGCGCCGCCTATCTCGCCTTTAAGGATACCTATGGTAGTGGCAGCGTTTTCCTTGGCGTCACCGCCCACTATTTCCGACTTGTTGTAAACTTTCAGTCCGAAGTCAGCAGGGTTTATATCATACTTGATGAGCTTGCCGTTTCTTATCTCGCAAACTGCCGTGCTGTCCGAAATGGAGATCTCGTCCAGCCTGTCACGTCCCATTACCAGCATTGCGGCTTTGACTCCCAGATTCATAAGGACTTTAGCCATCATTTCCAGAAGATATTCGTCGCACACTCCCAGTATCATATAATCCGCTTTTGCAGGGTTTGCAAGCGGTCCTAAGATATTGAACACTGTTCTTACCCCGAGCTGAGCTCTTACCGGTCCTACGAATCTCATCGCCGAATGATAGCTCTGCGCAAACAGGAAAGATATGCCTATTTCATTTATCATAGCCGCCGCCTTGTCAGGTGTGGAAGTTATCTTTACTCCCATAGCCTCCAAAACGTCCGCTGCGCCGCACTTCGAGGAAACGTTCCTGTTTCCATGCTTGGCGACCTTCTGACCTGCTCCTGCAATGACGAAAGAAGATGTTGTTGAAATGTTGAAGCTGTTGGCAAGGTCTCCGCCTGTGCCCACGATATCCAGAGCATCGGAGCAGCCCTGTGGTACTGCCATCTTGCTTCTCATAACCTTTGCAAATCCGGTTATCTCGTCTATAGTCTCGCCTTTCATTCTGAGCGCAGTGAGCAAAGCCGCCGTCTGAGCGTTTGTCGCCCTGTCGCTCATTATGATGTTCATTGCCTCGTAGGCTTCCTCTTCGGTAAGGCTGTTTCCATCGCAAAGTTTAGCAATATACTTTTTCAGCTCTACCCTTTCGTTTTCCGGGATAGGCGGTGTTTTCACCCTTGCGGCGTCTATTCCCACTATGTCGTTTATGAAGTTTGATATAAGCTTCTTGCCGGTATCGGTAAGGATAGATTCCGGGTGGAACTGCACGCCGTAAGTCGGGTGTTCCCTGTGCCTGAGAGCCATTATCTGGGCGTTCTCGTCAGTTGCGATAACCGACAGGCAGGGCGGCAGCGTGATGGAATCCACTATGAGCGAATGATACCTTGCAACGGTTATTTCCTCAGGAAGGCCCCTGAAAAGCGGATTTGAAAGGGACAGTTTGATCTTTGAGGTCTTGCCGTGGAGCTGCTGCTTTGCCACTACTACCTTTCCGCCGAAAGCCTCAGCGATAGCCTGATGTCCCAGGCAAACGCCCAGTATCGGCAGTTTTCCGCTGAAATGCCTTATCGCCTCCACCGAGATACCTGCGTCCTTGGGGTAGCACGGTCCGGGAGAGACCATTATAGCTTCGGGCTTCAGCTGCTCGATCTCCTCGATGGTGATCTCGTCGTTTCTCACCACCTTGATGTCGTCATACAATTCTCCCACATACTGATAGAGATTGTAAGTAAAGCTGTCATAGTTGTCGATCAAAAGTATCATGATATTTCCCTCCAAAATAAATTATTTACTTATCTTATCATCAGACCCATCAGAGCCTGCCTGCTTCTTTAATAGCGTTTATCACCGCAAGAGCCTTGTTGCAGGACTCCTGGTATTCGTTCTCGCCCACGCTGTCAAGCACCACTCCGCCGCCTGCCTGAACGTAAGCTTTATTGTTTTTGAAAAGCACAGTTCTTATTGCGATGCAGGTGTCCAGATTTCCGTCAAAACCCAGATATCCTACCGTTCCGCCGTAAAGTCCTCTCCTTGTGGTCTCCAGCTCGTCGATTATCTCCATCGCCCTTACTTTCGGCGCACCGGAAAGCGTTCCTGCCGGCAGCACCGCCATAAGAGCGTCCAGCGGCTTTTTGTCCTCCCTGAGCGTTCCCACCACGTTTGACACCAGATGCATCACCTTTGAGTATCTTTCAACGAACATAAAGTCCGTGACCTTTACACTTCCGAACTCCGACACCTTTCCGATATCGTTTCTTCCCAGATCCACCAGCATGGTATGTTCCGCTCTTTCCTTGGGGTC
>CANRLY010000026.1 GCA_947631585.1 uncultured Clostridia bacterium | reverse complement strand
GCCGTCAGTCTCAACAAGAGCCTTTTTGCAGTCCATCATACCTACGCCGGTAAGGGTCATAAGTTCTTTTATTTCCTTGACAGTTACGTTTGCCATTACGTTTCCTCCAATTTGATTATTCTTCAGCTTCTCCGGCAGTTTCAGCTTCAGCAGCTTCCGCTTCTCCGGCAGCCTCTTCATCAGCGGCTTCCTGTTCGCCCTGTCTGCCCTCGATGATAGCGTTTGCCATGCAGCCGGCAATAAGTTTCACCGCTCTGATAGCGTCATCGTTTCCAGGGATAACGTAATCTATATCGTCAGGGTCGCAGTTGGTATCAACTATAGCGACCACAGGTATACCCAGTTTCTTAGCCTCTGAAACAGCGATCTTTTCCTTTCTGGGGTCAACAACGAAAAGTGCGCCGGGGAGCTTGTTCATATTCTTGATACCGCCCATGAACTTCTCCAGCTTTTCGATCTCCAGGTTGAGCTTTACAACTTCCTTCTTGGGAAGCAGTTCAAAAGTGCCGTCCGTCTCCATAGTATGGAGCTGTTCCAGTCTCTTGATACGTCTCTGGATAGTCTTGAAGTTTGTCATCATACCGCCGAGCCATCTGGCGTTCACATAATGTGCGCCTGCTCTGGTAGCCTCTTCCCTTACGGATTCAGCCGCCTGTTTTTTAGTTCCCACAAAAAGGACTTCTCCGCCCTCTGCGGAAATATCACGGATAAACATATACGCCTCTTCCAGTTTCTTGACTGTTTTCTGAAGGTCGATAATGTAGATGCCGTTCCTCTCTGTGAAAATGTACGGAGCCATTTTCGGGTTCCATCTTCTTGTCTGGTGTCCGAAGTGGACGCCGGCTTCAAGAAGCTGCTTCATTGATACTACTCCCATTGTAGTTTCCTCCTGTTTTCTGGTTTTTTACAAATTTCCTCCGCCCTGCCGGTATATGCGCTAACACCCTGACCGAAGCCGTCCGGGACCATCACGCAGGCAAAGGCGTGCGAATTGCCTATATATTATACCATTTTCAGGCGCAAAAAACAAGAGCGGTTCGTTTGGTTACTTTAACAAATTTTCTACTGAAAAACTTCTTGATTTTGTATATAATGACGTTTCCTCAAAGCGCACGAGGATAGTATCCTCTCCGATAAGCTCGATATCACGGCATTTTATGACAACGTCCTCGTCTCTGCCGAGAATACCCATACATCTGGGTCTGCCGTAGACTACCAGAGCCACCACCGAGGAGCTTGCGGTATCTATTTCCACATCGTCAACATAACCTATCTTCATGCCTGTCTTAACGTTCACGACTTCCTTATTTCTGAGTTCGGCAAGGCTGCAGATCATAACTATCCCTCCTGAGCTGATGTTTCTTATACACCTTATGCCTGCGGGAGCTTGTGTTATGAACGTTTTTGCAAAAGAAGATCCCGACTTTGCAGGTCAAGCCGCAAGGCGTCGGGATCAAAAGTGTCAGCCGTTCTGATTTTGGCAGCCGCAGCCGTTTTCCGTATCGTCAAGGCTCTTAGGGAAAAATTCCTCAATTGGGAAGCTGATCTTATCGAACAGTTCGCAGGGAGAATCGGTATTTGCGGCACATTCTTTTTCGGGAACGCAGTAGTCGTATGCCGGGATAAGTATTGAAACAGGTCTTGAAAGCCTTACTATGGAGAACATACCGATAGTTACCAGAACTGTTTTTATTCCCTGGAAAGGTTCAGGCTGACCGTTATCCGAGACGGGGCAAGGCTGGTTGCAGCCGCAGGGATTTTTGCAGGTAAGTCCCGAATCGAGGATTATCGGTTCTACCACAGAGACCGAAGCTTTAGGCAGGCTCTCGTAGCAGCAGCCGCAGCCTGTGGACTGCTGGTCGGTCAGGTCGTCGGAATTAAAGGTCTTTGCGCCGCCGTCGCTGCCGTAGAGTATCACTTTTTTGGTGAAAGAAGCAGTTCCTGACAGGGGTGTTGGCGGAGTCATAGAGTTGACGAAAGCTTCCAGGTCGATCTTGAAAGTATAAGTGATATCAACGGTATAGAACCCCTTGTTGAACGGCACGGGGTCAATTGCGAACGCCGCATTTATGACCTCGGCGCATTTTGCCTTGACAAAATTTGCGTTTTCAATTACAGCCGCATCGGCAGGGTCTGAGAATGTCACTTCCAGGTCTTCGATACAGTCCTTATCGGAGCAGGAATCGAACACTCTCTGCACCTCTACGCAGACAGCCTCTTTGAAATCGCCGTTATTGGCATCGCTCATAATTATCCTCCTATATTAAATATTGAAGCAGAAAACTTCAATACATACTATTCACAGACAGGGGATTTAGTGACAACAACGGCGCAGCTTGCGCAAATGCACAAAAAAAGAGATCCTCATGAGAGGACCTCTTTAAATACTTAGATCAGTGATTACTTTCTCTTCTTGGTAGCAACTACAGAAGCGCCGGAGAGAGCAAGACCAACCAGAGCTATACCAGCAAGACCGGTACCGGAAGGAGCTTCAGGCTCAGCGGGAGCTTCAGGCTCAGCGGGAGCTTCAGGTTCAGGGTCAGCAGGAGCTTCAGGCTCAGGATCAGCAGGAGCTTCAGGCTCAGGATCAGCAGTAGTGCCGCCGCTCAGACCAGTAACTGTGAAGGATACAGCTACTTTCTGGATATCAGTAGAATTGGTAAGAAGATCAACCAGTTCGGCAGAAGAAGAAGAAGCGGTATTTCCATACATATTGTAGAGTTCTATACGGAGCTTACCATTACCCTCGATATCGCCATAGTTGATCTCGTCATCAGCGTAGGTATAAACTTCCTTATCGTCAAACAGAAGCTTTACATTGGTGATAGTAACGCCTGTCTTGTCGATAAAGAACTGCTTCTTATCAGCGTTGGTTTCGCAGTCAGCATAGCCGTTATCATCTTCGCCATCGTTAGTAGCACCGCCGCCCAGGTCATGAGCCATACCGTGCTTGGTAGCTTCGAGAGAGCCATCGCCCTTAACATCGATATCAACGCAGAATACGCCGAGAGCATCAGGAGCGCCATAGTCCAGTTCAAGGTCTTCAGCGCTTATAGAAACTGTGTAATCGCCGTCCTTGTCGATAGTAGCATGAGTTCCGGGGAGCTGATCCTGTGCAACTTTTCCGGAATCGCCCATGTCACTCCAACTCCAGTCGCTGCTAGTGAACATCAGCCATGCGTCCCAGCTATCGTCAGCAAATGCAGAAATGCCCAGGCAGCTAGCAGCAAGAGCGGAAGCAGCCAAGCCAGCAATAAGTTTTTTGATTTTCATTTCAAAAACTTCCTTTCTTAAATTTTATACTACTATTTTAACTGAAATCGTTCACAATTACAATTAGCTATTTGCACAAAATTATAAGTTGCAATTATACATTATGCACAATTGTGTACAAATGAATTTTAAAAACTGTCAAATATGAAAAGTTCATATCAAAAAAGAAATAGTTCTTTTATTCCGGGCATAAATTCAATTATATAAAAATATGAAACCGAACAAGGGATTTTTAATTGCTAATTCTTTTTCTTCTGCATACTTCCGGTAACTGCCGCTGCCAGTTTTCTGGGGACAAGTCTCTGGGCGAATCCGGCGGCTTTCATCGTCACAGTGGGAACTATCACGGTCTTTCGGCGGAACATCTCGTTCACGCCATATCTGGCACATTCCCGTGCGGAAATGCCTTTCAGCCCGAATCTTACCCCTGCAACGTCATTGAACTCAGTGTCCACAGGTCCGGGGCAAAGCGCTCCCACATACACCCTGCTGCCCTTTTCACGCAGTTCCTCCGCAACGGCGGAAGTAAGGCTGGTAACATAGGCTTTTGAGGCATAATAAGCCGCCATATACGGTCCGGCAGGCATAAGCCCAGCAGAGGAGGACACGTTAAGGATATATCCCCTGTCTTTGGAAACAAAATCTTTCAAAAACAGTTTTGTAAGAATGTGTACTGCGGTAATATTAACATCTATCATGGAAAGTTCCTTTCCCAGATCGGTGGAGGTAAATTCCCCGAAAGCCCCGAACCCTGCGCAGTTGACCACCACCGCCGGCGAATAGAGCTTTGTCTTGTGGTAAAGACCCATACATTCCTCACGCACAGAAAGGTCGGCGGTCATTACCACCGCATCGGTCAGTTGTTCCGCCAGTTCCTCAAGGCGTTCCGTCCGCCTGGCGACAAGTATCACCCTGAATCCCCGGCTGTCAAGCTCCTTAGCTATTTCAGTTCCTATGCCGGAACTTGCGCCGGTCACAAGAGCAGTTTTTCTTTTCATAAGATCACGCCTTTCCTTTTTTAATATTATAACACGAAATTGCGGTCTTTGCAATTGACTTTACAGATTTTTCTGCTATAATAATAAAGGAATATTTATTACTGACTAAGGGAAAGGGATATTTATGCAGGATCTCAGACAGTTAAAAAACAGGCTCGACTCTCTGGTGATATTCAGAGATCTGCTGAAAACTCCGCTGATGTCGCAGCTTTACAGGCTCATTGACGTCTGCTCTCAGAAAGACCCCGATCAGGGTCAGGTGATAACCGCCTACTGCGCTTTTGTGAAAGAGCTTTATTCTCATTCGGAAAACCTTACCCGTTGCGTGCTGGAACAGGTGCTGGAGGACGAGAACTCTTACGTTCTGAAAAGAGGCGCAGGCGAAAAGGCAGGAGAGCTGGAGACGGAATGTCTCGCCAACGAACTGGCTCTTCTGGAGGAAGCGGCGACTATCCCCTGCGACATGTTTATTTCAGCCGCCGGATTTGATGGGTTCCTTCCCCGATACAAAACTGAAAACTGCGATCTTTCGCAAATTTACGCCCAGCGTCTGCTGAACATTTCCAAGGTCGGATTCGGGGTGTATTCCACCCATCATGTGTTTGTGATGAGCGAAAAAGGTCTTGAACCCGTGGATATGCCCGACCCGGTGAATTTACGGCAGCTGTGCGGTTACGAACGTGAGCGCAAGGCGGTGGCAGACAACATCATGGCTCTTCTTTCAGGAAAACCTGCCAACAACTGCCTGCTTTACGGCGACTGCGGCACAGGAAAGTCCTCCACTGTAAAGGCTCTTGCCAACGAGTACAAGGATCTGGGGCTGAGGCTCATCGAGATCAAGAAAAAGCAGCTGCACCTGATACCTGAGATCATAAAGGAAATTGGCAGAAATCCCTTGAAATTCCTGCTTTTCATAGACGACTTGTCCTTTTCTGAGGACGACGACGATTACGCCGCTCTGAAAGCTGCTCTCGAAGGCTCGGTGTCGTCAAGTTCCCCGAACATGATAATCTGTGCGACCTCCAACCGCCGCCATCTGGTAAAAGAGTCGTTTTCCGGCAGAGAGGGCGATGATATCCACTTCAACGACACTGTTCAGGAGCTTATGTCGCTTTCCGAACGGTTTGGTCTGACGGTAACTTTCACCAAGCCGGACAAGCAGCTTTATCTGCGTGTTGTGAAAGAGCTGGCGGAGCAGTACCGGGTAAATATGCCGATGGACGAGATACTCAGGCAGGCGGAGGCTTTCTCTCTCAAGCGCAGCGGACGTTCTCCACGCTGTGCAAAGCAGTTTATAGAGCATTTGAAAGGCATGGAGTGAGCCTAAATAAATGAACAATGTGTAAACGTTCAAGCAAACAACTTGACTTTGCAAAACAATATTGGTATAATTATAAAGCTGTTGTGAGTTATTAGCTCAGTTGGCAGAGCATTTGACTTTTAATCAAAGGGTCCGGGGTTCGAATCCCCGATAGCTCACCAATATATGACCTGATAGAGGTTCGCTTTGCGAGCTTCTGTCACGTCATATAATGAATAATCCGAAGATGGTGTTTTGTTAACATAAACAGAGCATCTCCGGCTTATTATTATACCAATATCTTTCAGTTTACTGCATCTCACCAATGCAGGGCTGTCCGGAAGTTATGGTTTTCCGGATTTTCTTCCGTCGTTTGCGGATCCGACGGGGACGACTGTTTTGCGGCGGCTCGTTCCACACCAGTTACGTCAATTGATAACGGTGTTGACATAACGCACAAAGCCACCGGTCAGCAGTTGCTGATGATCTATAAGCTTGCGTGATGGGCAAGCGGATCTATCTTATCTGCAAAACTTTTGCAGAAGATCCCAAAAATAAGTACCTTTCAGACGAAAATTCTCTGAAAGGCACTTGACAAGTTTATAAGAATCGTGCTATTATTAAAGACACGATAATTAACACTTTGCAATATCTTTCAGACGGTTGGTGTCTGTTTGGTAGGTCTTGCTCTTTCCTGCAAGAAAGAGCAAGACTGCGAGGTGTTTTTTATTTTGTTGTTCTGATGATAAACTGTTTTGAAAAAAATGTCAATAGTTTTTTGCAATTTTGGCGTTTTGCACAAAAACCATGAGTGTTTTTTGTTCGCAAAAAACTTGTTTTGCTTTTTATTGTGCCACGGTGGCACATTTTTTATAACATAAACTTTTCCAAGAGCGTCAGAGCTTCATGCTGACGTTCAAGATCAGATGTAACATACCGCTGCATAAGAAACGCTACAGACTTGTGTCCTGATATGGAGCATACTGTTTTAGGATCTATCTTTGCGTCCATAACCATTCTTGTACAGAATGTATGCCTTGCTCTGTGGCAAGTCACATGAAATCCTACTTTCTTTTCCAATCGACGGCACAGCTTCTTGAGCGATGTGACAGAGATCCTTGCTTTTTTTGACGTACTGAATATGTAACCATGAGGGAGTACCGGCTGACGAAGAATAATATTTTCAGCCTTTGGAGAAAGTGCTATAGTCCTTACTCCGGTCTTTGTTTTGGATCTGCGTATAGAAATAGCATGAAGCAGCGAATTGTAGTCTTCCCAGCGGAGATTTATCAACTCGGATTTTCTCAGACCCGTCAACATTAGAAACATATATATTTCTCCGAGCATATCTTCTCCAGCTGAGTCCATAAGTCGACGCTGTTCTTCAAGAGAATAAGCTTCGACGATCTTAACAGATGCTGATTCGGGTATTTTCTGTTTTTTAAACGGATTAATATGAACAATATTCTTTTCGATCGCAGAAGCATAGATACTTCCCATAACTTGCCGAACGTTATAGATCGAAGATCGAGAACAACTTTCTGCCATTTTCAGGAACTGTTCGGAAACTGTTTCTTTAGTTAATTCAGACATATCACAGTCAGGAAAATATTTTCGGCATCTTCTTACGGCATAGCGGTAGTTCATAAGAGTTGACTCTCTTACATAACCTTTCTTTTTTTTAGCCAGTCCTCAGCAAAAACATATAATTTCATATAGTTGCTCCTTTCACCATGGTGTTTCATTGATTTGTATTAGAATTATAATGCTTATCCTAAAGATTTGTCAACTTTTTAGCAGCTTTTGCTTCTTTTTTTGCCAATCGTGCCACGGTGGCACATTTAAATAAACTTTCGTATTCCACATCGTAGATCTCTGCTATGGCACGAAGGCACTTATCCGATGGGATCTTCTTCCCTGTTTCATAATCAGATAATTGCGGCGGCTTTATACCAAGCTTCAGGGCAGCTTCAGCTGCGATGAGGTTTTTCTGTTTGCGCAAATATTTAAGATAGTCATTTAAGCTATATTGGCGGTTCTTTTCATTTTCGAGAGCCATAAGAAACATAAGCTTTATTCTTTCTGCATCCGATAAAAAGATTCGGGCGTTGTATAACTTCTCTATGTAGTAGTCGAGTTCCAGGTGAGCCTTTTCCAACTGTCTAGGCATTTGGCGGCTGTAAAGCTCACCAAGAGGTCTATTTAAGCTATTCCTTACATTGAGGATATTTTCAGCAAGAGAAGCTACTGTATCCCTCTGTTCAGACGTGACCTTCGGGAATGGAAAGTTGTTGTATACAATAGACGAATATCTCAGCGATACAGTGAGCTTGCCGCAAACGCACTTAGTCCAGATACTGTGCATATGGCTACATAACATTCCGAAAATAAACTTGTCTGAGGTGTCAATGTGCATCACCGAACCTGCGAAGCAAAGCTGTTCGTTTTCATAAAAGCCGATCGGAATATACTTCCGTATATGTGACGAATGCCTCGGAATGACTATACTGGTGATGGGAGGTATGTATGACTGTTCGTTAATGGGCATGAAGCAACCGGTTATCAGGTTTTCTCCCGTAACTAAAAAGCCACCAGGAGACTGTTCGTGATGTCTGCCGGCAGAAGGTCAGAATCCAGAAAAAGCTCACAGCATGGAAGAAGATACGAGTTGATATATTCGGTCTTGTATGATAATATGCTGTCATGGTCCCGAACGGTATATATGTACTTTTCAGAACGTGAAAACATGGCAAATCCGACGATAACACAGTTTGCCTGGACACGGATCGCCAGATACGACTCCCACTCAAATGGGCGATAAGCAAAGTTGATGATAACTCCGCTGTCGTGAAGCCTGCGCCAGATCGGCGACACCTGCTGCCCTTGTACGACCGACGAGGTAACTAACAGTGCCGCTTCAGCTCGACTGCCTTTGATGTAATCGGCTGACTTGATGATCCAAGCTGCACAGTAGTCTGACATTGGAAGCTGCAATGACTTCATGTCGGCTTGCTGCAAGGAAGAAAGTTTAGCAGCAAACGGCGGATTTCCAACAAGATAAGTGGTGTCCGATGGTTGAATCACCTGATTCCAGTCCATACGAATTGCATTACCGCATATAATATTACCGGTGGTGGAAAAGTCCACTTTGGGCAGTTTCCTTCCCGTAGCAGTTGAAAATCGCACCTCTGATAGCCTGTTCATAAACGCCATAGTCACTTTGCAAAGAGCAACTGAATCGGGCAATAGCTCAATGCCATGGAACTGCTTGAGTGATACGGTAAGTTCGTCGCCGGTCACTGAACAGATCTGTTCGTCCATGCGCCTGAGTTCGTCAAAGATAACCAGCAGGAAGTTCCCGGTCCCGCAGGCTGGATCCAGGAAATGAAGACTTGAGATCCTTCTCTTGAACTTGCAAAGCTGTTCTTTATCTCTGCCCGCCGCATCAAGGTCTTTCTTCAGCTCGGCAAGAAACAACGGCTCGATGACCTTGTAGACGTTATCCAAAGCAGTGTAATGGGAAGCCGATGTGTTCTGATGCAGAAATGCCATAATTTCAAGCTGGATCGTACCGAAAATCATAGGGCTTACTTCCAGCCAGTCAAAACGGCACATTTCTGCCAGCGCAGAACTGACACCGGGGGTAAGCTTTTTCTTCAAAGGCACAAATATTCCATAAAGTTCATCAAGAGGAAGCCGTGAGAAAAATTGATTTAGCGTTTCATCCATTTCTTCGGCGGAAGATTCGCAAACTGCTTTAGTGAAAGGGCGTCCGAGAAAAATAGATAAAGCTTCTGAGAAGCAGCAAAACAAGCTTCTCATAACGACATTTCCTATCTCAGCAAACGAAAGACCAGATGCTGATAAAGCTTTTACAAGACCTAGCAGACAGTTCTGAGCTTTAACGTTTATATAGTTTTTTGAATTTGAAATACGCATAAAGTTCACCTTTCTTTTCTGTTAATGTTAAGAATCAGAAAAAGAGTTATACTTATTCTTCGGAGGCTTATAACAAGTGGGTAATAACAATGACCTGTCATTTCAGACCCCACCCCTGAAAAAATAATAAACACTTTCACAAACTTTTTTTCTGAAACTTATAAAATAGCGCTTGACAACTGCAATATAATGTGATATTATACGAGTGTAGAGATTAGCCTCCTTCTTTTTGGATATATGGGTGGGGGGCTTTTCTTTTTTATTTGATAAGCAGTAGAGATTTTCCGTATAGTCACCGCTTCTGGTTTTACGGCAACGCTTAATTAGAATCCCCATTTTTACTAAACATTTCACAGAACTTATAATATCACTGCGCCTGGACCCAACAGCTGCGGCGATATCACTGTAGCTATGAAAAAACTGTTCTTTATCGTCCGAACTTGCGCTCAAGCAACAATATAAGTAAGTTTTTAACAGCGAGAGACCTGACGCAAAGATTAACTTTATTGCTGTTCTGTTCGCTTTAAAAAATCGACCTTTGCGTGGGTCGGGCAGCACATAAGAACAGGTACCGAGGTGCCTGTTCTCTTTTATGCCCCTTATCCGGCGTGATATTATACCGATACCAAGCAGCTTCTTCAAAGCTCTGGCAGCGGTCTCTTTGCTTACGTTGCAGCAGCGGGCTATGGTAGTTTGTTTCACTTTTACATACATACCATAGCTGTTCTTTTTGTCACGACGCAGCAGGCTGAAAAGATATACAGCAACAGTGAGTTCTGATACCGTCAAGCCATTTTTCAGAATATCAGACGGAATAACTATGTAGTTGTACTTTTTCATCTTTATTCTCCAATAAAAAAAGCCGGAACTGAATCCGGCTTATTGTTTTATGTACTCCTTCAGAACGTCTATGACGTTATCCGGGAGACTTTTTCGTATTTTCAACTGATTGAGCAGCGTTGTAAGCTCCTTCTGGTTCTTCTGACGGAGCAATGTGGAAAACTCTCCATTGGTAACTTCGTCAGCTTTGAGTATGGCTATATCTGTGATGCTGAGATTTCTGTTCTTTAATGAATCCCCGGAATCTTTTTTGCGCTGGGCAAATGTTTCTGAAGATCCCAGTGATACGTCCGGAACTCCAATAGCCCTTGGCGGCGGAGCAGCTGGACGTGAGGTCAATTGTTTGTCTATTATATCAAACGGAAATATCCAGTCCGAAAGTACACGCTTGTGGTCTGACAGGGGTATATCTTTTATCATGGTCTTTTTTATACCAAGCTTGTAAAAGAAATTGAGCTTAGTCTTGATAGGGTACATTCTCTGACGTTTAATTATCGTCTCACCGTATTGCAGAACTGATAGTTCTGTGGGAGACATGAGAGAGTGTCCTTTGTACTGCATACTCTTGTGCCTGAGTCCTTCGTCTTCGTTACCGCTGAAAGTAGCGTACTCCAAGGTTTCTGTTCCCAAAATTGAAGATATATACTTGTTGGTATCCGGATCCAGCGAATATATGTAGACCAGGTTGCCGCAGTTCTCCTGAATGGTCTTAGAAGACTTACCGTACTTCTCTTCAAGCTGCGAAAGGCTCTGTATGAACAAATGAAACAAGATGTTCCTTGATGCTGAAACGGTAATTTTCGATGACATATCCGGTATAGTGACCATGTTGGCAAACTCGTCTAACACATAGTTTACTGTCCTGGGCAGCGATGATATATCATTCTCTTCCAGGTACTCGTTCAAAGCGAGATAGCTTTGGCTTATGAACATAGAGGCTATGCAGTGACGTGCAGGGCGGTTGTCCGGAATCACCATGAAAATGGCTGCGGGTTTATCCCCGTTAAACAGCTTTATAAAATCAATATCGTCGCCGGAAGTCAGAGCTGCTATGCCCTGGTCTTTTCCGAATATAGATATGTTTTCGGAAAGAGTTGCGAAAATCGAGGACTTCATATCTCCTTCAGCGAACCGTGAAGTTGCGTAGGCTGCTTTTGCCGGGTTGCCTCTTGGAAGCTTTTCAAACAGCTTGTCGAGCTTGCTGGTAGTGACTTGCATACCGTTTTTGGCTTCAGCTTCGGGATTGCCATACTCGATGAAAAACTGGAATACGCTGTACAGGTTTACTTTGTCCATGCAGTTATTTTTGTATCCCTGCTCTATAAGGTAAAGTATCATGGCTGTGAAAAGCGATTTAGCCGAAGCCGGCCAAATCGGATCCGACTTGTCGTTCTGGGTGAGAACCTCTGCCATTACGTCAATATAGTCATTTACTTTTGAAAAGTCCAGGTTGTTTTCAACGGCTTGCTTATATTTCTGCATGATGAACGTAAGAGGATTCCATAAGGAAGATCTGTCGGTCTGGCGCAGGTTAAGTACAACTATTTCATAGCCATTCTGCCAGAGCATATCGTAACAGTTTTCAAGCAGTTCGCCTTTAACGTCATTGATTATGAACGACTGCTTCTCCTTGCCGGAACACATGAAACGTATCATTGGCAAAACGTAAGTCTGAGTCTTACCGGATCGAGTTGTACCTATAATAAGGCTGTGAGTGGTAGATGTGTCCAGCACATATTTGTGTCCGAACCTGGCTATGATCGGTCCTGTCTTGATCGCTTCTTCCAACGCACGATCATCTACAGCACAGAAGTCGCTGTTGTGAATTATCTCCCTCTTGGTCGCCCATCTGTCCTTGCCTTCGATATCTTTGGCATCAGTTTTCTTGTCGTTGGAAACTGTTCTCAACAACACCACTGTTGCGGCTGTCAGTGAGCAGCAGGCAATTGCAAAGGTTACTTTTGCACCTCCTGTGTCGGTGAAAAAACTTTTTCTCACTTTAAGATACGCCGCTTTATTCGGTCTGTCTTTCCGGGTCCCCAATTGGTATTCGGTGGAAGCGTCCTGGTAGTCTTTAACCGAATTAGTGAAATTGTAAAGAAATACGCCTCCGAAGAAAACCAGGACGGCAACGGTAACAAACATTATGGTGTATTTTATTGCGTGGTTTTTCATGTGATCACCTCAATCAATATGAAATTGCATTTCGGTTTTCCTGCCAGAGCCTTTCCTCAAAGTCTCTATCGAACTCATACATAAGTCTCTGCGTCTGTTCTTCAGCTTCTCTTTCTACTCGTCTAAGAGTGTTGATTGCTCTTACCAAATCTGTTCGCACATATATTTTTCTCCTCGGAGGCTGCGCTCGATGCGATGACTGTTCGGTAACGGACAGGTGATCCGGCTTCGGAACCTTCCAATTGCTGTTCGGTAACGGACAGGTGATCCGGCTAGTTTTAGGTGATAGTTCGTCGTCCTCAAATTCACTTAGCTCTTTAAGAAGTATGTTGCCGGTCCGGCTGTAGAAGTCGGCTATCCTGTTCTTTCTGAAATCAGTATACAGATGCCGTTTTCCCTCGCCATATATCTTTCGGAATGTCTCCATGGACTTGTCAATGGCAGCACAATACTGTTCGTATTGAAGTCTGAGCGTTGGGTTGTCCCGAACGATAGCATCGGTCACCGAATCTATATATATCCTATATGGTTCAGTTTGAACACCATTATACTGAAGCGGTACTTTCTTGGGTAACACACGTCTGAGCTTGCACAGTTGCTTGATACTGTTCTTAAAACTGTTTCTGAACTCAGGAAGCATCTGCTGTCTGAGTTGCCTGGTGAGCTGGACTACCTGTTCGTTACCGTAAACTTTACTTACAACCTTGGACTTCAGTGCATCAAAGGCTTCTACTTCAAGAGCATCTTTGTCCCTTCGGGTGGTCAATCTGTTCTCCAGACGATGATACTCACATATAGAATAGTGAATATGCACATTATCAGTATTCGTGTGAATCGCAGCGTTCCAAAACACGTTGTTATTTTTAAGCTTATCAGACTTGTCTATCATTGTGTTGACTGCTGCCCGACCCACTTCTTTGAGCTTTTTGGAATCGATCGCTCCGAAACTGTTCATTAACCCATTTTCGATAAGAAAATTGTTATCGAATGAAATGACACCGAAGTATTTCGGGCATCCTTCTTCTTTGCTATTCTTCTCCAAAGAGCGATACCTGTCCTTGTCAGCTTCCGAAAGAAAATCTTTTTTTGAGTCAAATAAGCCGTCCGACTTTTCAGAATTGGACATATAATCTATGAAATCTTTATACTCATCTGATAGGTGCTTGGTTTTTTCAAAAGCTTCAGGACGGCTCATGTATTCCAGGTAGTCATACCCTCCTGTTTTCCAGTTGTAGGCAAAACCCAACACAAAAACAACTGCTGGCATTTATATCGTTCCTCCTTAATATAAAAAGCAGACCCTTTTGAAGTCTGCTTTATAAGTATTTTAATATATATTGATAAATGGTTACTTTCTTCCCTTTCTAACTGTTGTAGTTACTGTCTTAGAAAGTTTCTCATTTTCATTTTTGTTTTTTTCCAAATACCGCATCAACTCGTTTTCTAACTTTTTGAAGTCACAGCATCTGCGGGTAAGATTTCTGTTCTTTTCCGGTGTTTCTGTCACCATTTTATATAATTTATTGGCTTTAGAAACAATAGCATCTTGATTTTTTCTGCACCACTCCAATTCCTTTCGTGCCAGTGTTTTGTAATGACTGGTCGCAGGAGTATCAGATTTTTTAATATTTATATCCAAAACAGTCAATACGCTTTCATCAACAGGAATCATAGAATTGAAATTTAATACTCCTATAAGCTTATTGTTATTGTCAGTAATTTTTGAAAAATCAAGATAATTCTTCATATCTTTATGTTTTGGCTTCGGAGAACTCAGAGGAACACAATACTTTTTATCCTCACAAACTACTATAATGCCGACAAAAGCTCTAAATTGCTTATTAATTTGAGGAGAAACACTACGCACCTTATCGTCTTTGTTTTGCAAATCTCTTATGTATTTTATATCAACCCTATATAATGAAAGCTTTGATTGCATCACTCATTTCATCTCCTTTACTAAAAATA
>CANRLY010000025.1 GCA_947631585.1 uncultured Clostridia bacterium | reverse complement strand
AGCAGGCTGTCATAATGACTATCATATGGGCAGGTGGCTCTTCCAGCAGTTTCAGCAGGACGTTCTGAGCGCCCGGCTGAGTTCTGTTCATATCGAAAATTGCCGCCACCTTATATTCCGACTGGCTGGGTCTGATATACGCATCTGCCACAAGCGGTCTCAGGTCGCTGTCCAGCAGATAAGCGCCGTTTTTTCCGCTGGGTCTTACCACTGAGAAGTCCGGGTGTCCGCCGTGCATCACCATGCGGCAGCTTGTACACTGAAAGCAAGGAGAGCCGTCCTTATCCGGAGAGCTGCACAGCAAAGCCGCACCCATATACTCAGCGGCGGTTTTCTTTCCCGAACCTTCCGGACCGGTAATAATGATCGAGTGGGATATCTTGCCGCTGGCGGTCATTGCGGAAACGGCGTGTTTTATCTCGTTATTCCCAACAAATCCTGCGCCGGTCATTATACTTTTTCAAACCTGTCTATATTGGTGATGATGATGGTTGCTCCGCCGATGGAAACTTCCACCGGGAACGCCCCATAACTTGAAGCGGCGGCGTCATAGGCGGTGACGGGGGTCATGAGCTGTTTTCTCTTTCTGGAATGTTTCCTGATGACTTCTATCAGGTCGTCCACTCTGGAGTCGTCCACTGCCATCATGAAAGTTGTATTGCCGGCTTTTAAAAATCCGCCGGAAGAGGCGAGTTTTGTCACCTGGAAGCCGTTTTCCGTTACGGCTGTCTGCACAGACTGGCTGTCGTCGTTATTGACGATGGCGAATATTAGTTTCATAAGATCTGCTCCTTTCGGCTTTTGGTCAGCTCGTTTATTCCGACGCCCTCTGCTGCGAAGCCTCCGGCTTCGCAGCAGAGGGCGTCGGAAGCGGCCACAGCAACATTATAACATATTTTTTCACAAACTGCAACTTTTATCTCAACAATTTCAAAGCTGAGTTTTCACCACCGGCAGCTCTGTTATCCCGTGGGCAATGAGAAGCTCCGCAGCCCTGCCGCTGAGCAGTTCTCCGCTGACCGCTAAGGGAACGGACGGCTGACAGCTTACGGCGGCGCAGGCGCAGACTCTGCCAACGGCGTCGCTTACAGGCAAAAGCTCCCACGGGGAAAATGCGGCTTCCCTGGGAGACATCGCAGCGCCCAGCCGGATAAGCTCCGGACTGCTCTCCGGCAGCGGAAGCCCGGGGGCAAGCTCCGGGGAAGAAAACGCCAGCTCCACCTTTTTAAAATCCTCCTCGCTGTTTGCAGGAGAGATCATCAGCACCAGATGGTCTCGGTCGGAATACTCCGGTTCTGCGCCGTATTTTCTGAGAACGTCACCGGCATAGTCACCGGTGTGACCTGAGTCTGAGACCTTGACGGTGAGCTTCAGCGGCTCGTTTGTAAACGCGCTGAACCCTTTTTCCCTGAGAAAACTGCAAAGCAGCTTCGCCCTTGCGGCGGCATTTTCCAGCTGCTGCGGAAGCTCTGCGGCAAGCCGACGGTTGCACAGGTCAAGAGACTGCAGCGTCAGAAACGACGGGCTTGTAGAACCGAACAGCGACATGACCCACTTGGCGTTTTCCGCAAAGGCGGCAGGTGAATTTTTTGAAAAATGCAGGTAAGCTCCGCCGGTCAGCACCGGGAGAGTCTTGTGGGCGGAATCGCAGCAGACATCAGCTCCCAGCGTGATAGGGTGGGAGTCCCTGCTCAGGAAGCGCAGGTATGCGCCGTGGGCGTTGTCCACCAGCAGAGGGATATGCTTCTTCCTGCAAAGCTGTGAAAGCTTGGAGATATCGGCAGTTCCCCCCAGGTAGTCCGGAGAGGTGACATAGACGGCGCAGGGGTCTGAAGAGTCTATCGCTTCCTCGAAAGCCCGGACGGAGGCGGTGCAGCTGCAAAGGGGGTCTCCCTTTTCCGGGTAGACCCACACAGGGATCACGTCTGCAAGGATACAGCCGCTCACAAAAGAAGAATGGCAGTTCCTGGCGGCGACTATTTTCGCTTTGGCAGAGTGGTCTTTGCGGCAAAGCGCAGCCAGAGCGACCATAGTTTTCACGCAAAGGCTGGAGCCTTCGGTGGAATAGCAGGTGGCGGCAGTACCGAAAAGCCGGGAGCAGTTAGCCTCGCTCTCAGCGATAGCTCCCTGCGCCTGAAAAAGGTAGTCTGCGCCTTTTATTTCGGTAATATCGTACAGTTCGGCAGCCAGTTCGGACGGCTGACCTTTATGTCCCGGCATATGGAACCTTGCCGTTCCCGAATGGGCGTATGCTCTTACAAAGTCCCGGATAGGCGTATCCATTTTAACACTCCTCAAATTCAGCAGGCTTTATCTCCGAAGATCTTACACAGGTTGGCGGTGCCTCTGCGGATAGTCCGTGAGACTGTGGACTTATTCACTCCGTAAAGCCTTGCGATCTCCGGCACGGACTTGTTTTCCGTATAATATAACATGATATAGCTTTTCTGCGTTTTTGTCAAATATCTGTTTACCGCTTCGGGTATATCTATCATTCGCATTATAGGATCACGATAGACGGCTTCTTCTTCTCTCATCTGTCTGCTGCTGACGTTTATCAGCGGTACTCTTCTCAATTTCATTTCGATCAACTCCTTATTTTTTCTTCCTGCGGTAATTTCTCGGGCGCTGCTTCACGGGGCTGAAGCAGCGCCGCCTCCGGCGGCTTGCGCCGCAACTCCTTCGGAGTTGCGGCTGCGGGCAGCTTTGCTGCCCGCCACGCCTGCGCCGTTGGCGCAGGCGGCAAGCCGCCCACCGGCATGGCATTAAAGAACATATGTTCTTTAATGCCATTATACCATGCGAACATTTGTTTGTCAAGAAACAGAAAAGGAAAAAACTGCCCAAAAGGAGGGGATAAGATTTGTGCGAAAGTTATAAAGCGGGAAAAATATCGGACTGTTGCCGTTGACGGGAGAGGAAAAGTGTGCTACAATAGGAGCAATGAAAAAAAAGGGACGGAAGATATGGAAAAGTGGAAACTTGATAGGATATCTGAACTTTACCGAAGATCAAAGACCCCCGAAGGACTGACCGAGGAAGAAAAAATGGAACAGTCACAGCTAAGGGACGAGTACCGCAGAAGCGTCGCCGCAAACTTTCAGGCTCAGCTGGAAAGTACGGTCATAGTCCGGCCGGACGGCGAAAGGATAATGGTAAAGGACAGAAAAAAACAACCAAAGGAGTGACCTGTTATGGCAAGACCCAGAGATTATTCTACCGACTTCGGTGCGTCTATTCAAAAGCAGAAACTACTTCTGCTGGCTCAGACGCTGCTTGAACAGACCGACGAGAACAATCCGCTGACCGGTGCGGAACTTATGACCATGCTCCAGAATAACGGCATTAAGATCGAAAGAAAAACTCTCTACGATGATATCGCTTCTCTCTGCGGAAGCGGTCTCAAGATCGAAGTCGCTAAAAAAAGCCACGCTAACGCTTACTATATCAGCGAAAGACTTTTTACCGATGAGGAACTTTACGTCCTGGTGGACGCTGTGGCTTCCTGCAAGTTCCTGACTAAGAAAAAATCCGGCGACCTTATTAAAAAGCTCCAGAAGCTCACTTCCAAGGATAAGGCGAAAAGCCTCAGACGTCAGGTGTTTGTTGAAAACCGTGTAAAAACTTTCAACGAAAGCATATACTATTCTATAAACAGAATAAATGAAGCGGTTTTCGCCGACAGAATGATCGAGTTCAGATACTATTCCTACGACATAGACCGCAAACGCCGCTACCGCCACGATGGGGAAACTTACACCGTCTCCCCCTACTACCTGGTGTGGAAAGACGATAACTATTACCTTATCTGCTATTCGGAAAAACGCCGGAAGATCGCCTATTTCAGGGTGGACAGAATGTCCTCGGTCAACGTTTCCGAAAACAGGCGGACTCAGCTTTCGGTAAGCGAACAGGAGATCGCTTCAAATTTGAAAAATACTTTCGGAATGTTCTCCGGCACCCCCGAACGTGTCACCGTGGAAGCGGATATGTCACTGCTTGATGTGGTGATAGACCGCTTCGGGGAAAAAGTCCCCATCGAAAGGGTGGACGACGACCGCTTCTCATTTAAGGCGGACGTCCAGGTCAGCCCGACTTTCTGGGGTTGGCTGTTCTCTTTCGGGGATCAGGCAAAGGTCACCGCTCCCCAGTGGGTGGTGAACCAGGCGGCGGAAGAGGTTTCTAAACTCAGCAAGTGTTACAAGAAACAAAGAGGAAAGTAATTATGGATAACAAAGAGACCAACGAGACCAACGAAAACAACGAGGAACTTCAGCCTGAAGAAAAAGCCGTTGATCCCGAAACTGTCAAAAAAGCCGCAGGCGTTGCGGCGACCGTATTTCTCAGCATTGGAATAATACTTACAGGCTTTGTTTTCGGCAGGGAGAAGCCGGAGAAAGTCATTCAGACCCGTAAGACGGGAACTGTGACCGCAGCTCCGCAGGAGACCCAGGTCACGGCAGCACCGGTGACAACTACCGAGCTTTTGGAAGAAACGACCCAGGCGACCAAGGCGACCGAGACCAAGGCGACAGAAGCGACCAAAGCGACCAAGGCGACCAAAAAGCCCAAGACCACCACTTCTGCGACACAGCCGCCGGCAACCCAACCCCCGGCAACAGAGCCTCCTGCGACCCAACCTCCGGCAACTCAGCCCCCGGCGACAGAACCCCCTGCGACACAGCCGCCGGCAACAGAGCCTCCAGCGACTCAGCCTCCAGCGACTCAGCCTCCTGCAACTCAGCCTCCTGCGACCCAGAAACCCCAGACACAGAAGCCGGTGCAGTCGTCGGGCAAAGTCAGCGTGTCTGCGAACATTTCAAACAGCTGGGAATCAGAGGGCAAGAAATTCTGCCAGGTGGATTTTGCAGTGAAAAACGACTCCGACAGCGCCGTTTCCGGTTGGACGGTCAAGGCGGTATTCAGCGGAAACATTGAAGTTTCCCAGAACTGGAACGGTTCGGTGGCTACTTCCGGCAATTCCGTAACGGTCACCCCTGAGAGCTACAATTCCGAGATAGCTCCCGGCACGGAAGTCACTTTCGGGTTGATAGTTTCTTCCGCCGGCGACATAACCGTTACCAAAGCAGTGGTTTCATGAATTAAGCAGTCAGTTGTGAAAAATGCACAATTGACTGTTTTTTGCGTGGCGGTGGTTTGTGCATGGTGCATATTGACGGCAACTTTCGGAAGTGATATAATATTATAGTCGCCAATCGGGAACAGCCGCAAAGCTTGTTCCCCGGCTTAAATAAACGCAGGCGGTAGTGCTGGAATAGGCAGACAGGCACGTTTGAGGGGCGTGTGTCTTTGACGTATGGGTTCAAGTCCCATCTACCGCACCAGAATGCTTGCGAAGCAAGCATGAAGAAATTTCATCGTTGCCATATATCGTGGCAACGATTTTCTTTTCAAGAAAAGAAAATTCTGAAATTCTTCTGTGAGTGAGTGACTTTTACTTTGTCTGGAATTTGTCTCTGCGCAGATTAAAGCCGGCGGACAGTTCGTACAAGGTTTTGTGCGAACTGTTTCTTTTGTGGCTCGAAGGATAGGATAGTTTATATTTTTTACTTTCTCGCTCCGCAAACATGAAGAATCGCTTCGCCGCCAAAATGTTTGCTTCGCAAACATGAAGAATCGCTTCGCCGCCAAAATGTTTGCTTCGCAAACATGAAGAATCGCTTCGCCGTCATGATGTTGACGGCGATTTTCGTTTTCAACGAAAAACCAGCGATTCTTCTGTGAGTTCGGATATTATTACTTTTGTTCAACGATTTTCTTTGAAAACCGGAAATTCTTCCATTAGTGGGGGGTATTTTTACTTTGTCTTAAATATTATGCTCGGGGACTATTACTAAGCTGAAAGAAAATTTTGCGATTCTTCTGTAAGTGGGAAATTTTTACTTTGTCTGGAATTTGTCTCTGCGTTGCTTGACACCCTGCGCCGAATTTTTTGGCTGTTGAGGCGGCTTTTACTTCCCTGCTTTTGCGGCTGCGTCTGCGATATCTCCGTCTACGCAGCCCAAACAAACATCTTGTGTTTTCCCCTTAGCTGTGTTATAATAAGAACACACCTTGTAACTATATTAATGCAAAGGAGTTCTGAAGATGAAATTGTCAAACCTGCCCAAGGAAAAAATTGCGCTGGTGGCGGTGAGCAGAGACTGCTTCCCCATGAGCCTGTCGGTGTCGAGAAGAGACGCCCTTGCTGAAGCTTATGAGAAAAAGTACGGCGGAGAGGGGAATTTGTACGTCTGCCCTGTCTGCATTGAAAACGAAAAGGATATGCTGGCGGCTTTGGAGGACATAAAGGCGAACGGCTGCAACGCTCTGGCGGTGTATCTGGGAAACTTCGGACCTGAGTCTCCAGAAACGCTGCTGGCAAAATATTTTGATGGCCCTGCCATGTATTTTGCGGCGGCGGAAGTCTCCTCCGGGGATATGCTCGACGGCAGGGGCGACGCCTACTGCGGAATGTTAAACGCCAGCTACAACCTGAGCATCAGGGGGATAAAGGCTTACATACCCGAATACCCCGTTGGCACGGCTGAGGAATGTGCCGACATGATAGCAGGTTTTGCGCCGATAGCAAGGGCGGTAATTGCCGTTAAGAACTTAAAGATAATAACTTTCGGGCCTCGTCCGCAGGACTTCATCGCCTGCAACGCCCCTATAAAGTGTCTGTACGATCTGGGAGTGGAGATAGAGGAAAACAGCGAACTCGACCTGTTCGAGAGCTTTAACGCCCATGCCGGAGATGAGCGCATACCGGCAGTTGTCGCCGATATGGAAAAGGAGCTTGGCAAGGGAAACAAAAAGCCGGAGGTGCTTCAAAAACTGGCGCAGTATGAGCTTACTCTCCTTGACTGGTGCGAAGCTCACAAGGGCAGCAGGAAGTATGTTGCGATCGCCGGAAAATGCTGGCCTGCGTTCCAGACGCAGTTCGGGTTCGTGCCATGCTATGTGAACAGCCGTCTTACCTCCAGGGGGATACCTGTCTCCTGCGAAGTGGATATCTACGGTGCGCTCAGCGAATACATCGGGGCTGCGGTCAGCAGGGACGCCGTTACCCTTCTGGATATAAACAACTCAGTTCCGGCGGATATGTATGAAAACTGCATAAAGGGCAGTTACGATTACAGTCACAGAGACACTTTCATGGGCTTCCACTGCGGAAACACACCTATGTGCAAACTCACCTCCGGGGAGATGAAGTTCCAGAAGATAATGGCGAGAACTCTTCCTCAGGAATGTACCAACGGCACGCTGGAGGGGGATATACTTCCCGGAAAGGTCACACTGTTCAGACTGCAAAGCACCGGCGATTCCAGGCTGAGAGCTTATGTTGCCCAGGGAGAGATACTTCCTGTAAAGACCTGTTCTTTCGGCGGGATCGGTGTGTTTGCGATAAAGGAAATGGGCAGATTTTACCGCTATGTGCTGATAAAGAAGAATTATCCTCACCACGGGGCTGTGGCTTTTGGACACTACGGCAGGGAGCTGTTTGAGGTGTTCAGGCTTCTGGGCGTCGGGGACGGCGAAATAGACCACAACCGACCGGAAAACTTCCTTTACCCGGACGAAAACCCGTTCAGGCAGGTGTGAGATCATTGGATATAAGTATCTGTAGGATCTGTAGAGAAGAAGTTTTTGCCGATTCCTGCGGCGAAAAGCTGCGGCTGGTGATATTTGCGCCGGAAAATCCGGAAGCGGCGGTGCTTTGCAGCCACGGGTATAATTCCTGTCCGGAAGATCTGGCAGATGCAGCTGAGACCTTTGCTAAAATGGGAGCGGCGGTCTGCTGCGTGGACTTCCGAGGCGGTTCGACCCGTTCAAAAAGCGGCGGAAGATCGCAGGATATGAGCATAACCTCCCAGCTCTGCGACCTTTGTGCAGCGGCGGAATATGTGCAAAACGGCTTTGCGCCAAACAAGCTGTTTCTGTATGGGGAGAGCCAGGGCGGACTGGTCTCTGCGCTGTCGGCTGAAAAACTGGGAGCGCAGGCGGCAATGCTGCTCTATCCGGCTTTCTGCATACCCGACCACTGGAAAGGCAGAGACCCTGACAGCGGAGAGTTCGAGCTGATGGGAATGACCCTTTCGGGGAGCTTTGTCAGAGGCTTGCCGAAGTTTGATGTTTACGAAAAGACTGGAAGTTTCAGGGGAAAACTCCTCATAGGGCATGGGGACAGCGACGGTCTGGTGGATCTGAGCTACTCCCGTCGGCTGGCTGAAAAATTCGGCGAAAGGGCAAAACTCAGCGTCTACAAAGGCGAGGGGCATGGGTTTTCCCCGAATGGCAGAAAACGCTGGCTCTGTGAGGTCGGGGAGTTCCTGGCTGAAAATTTGTGACTGATTTGACTAAATTGACTGCGGTGCGGAATGTGCCGCAGTTTTTTGTTTGGCAAGATCAGCATAAATATTTCCGCCCAGGAAAAAATATTTTCAGAAAAATGCACCCAGCCTGTTGACAAATACCCTCCTAGGGTATATAATATACCCTAGGAGGGTATATGACCATGCCCGAAAATTTGGGAAAAACAGAAACGGAGGAATTGGAAATGTCTGAAAACTGCTGCTGCGAAAAGCACACCCAACGGACGGACGAGGAGAGAAAAAAGCTAATAAACCGCCTTAAACGCATAGAGGGTCAGATCAGGGGCATAAGGGGCATGATCGAGAAAAACGCCTACTGCACCGATATCCTGATGCAGTCCTCGGCGGTGAGCGCAGCGGTCAATTCGTTCAACAAGGACCTTATCGCCAGCCACATAAGGGGCTGCGTGGCAAGGGATATAAGAAGCGGAAACGATCAGGTCATAGACGAACTGGTGGAAACTTTGAAAAAACTTATGAAATAGGGGCTTTGCTATGATAAGATTTTCAGTGAGCGGAATGAGCTGCGCCGCTTGCAGTTCAAGAGTTGAAAAAGCGGTAAAACAGGTAAAAGGAGTGACCTCCTGCGCCGTCAACCTGCTTTCGGGGGACATGGGCGTAGAGGGAGACGTTTCGCCGGAGGAAATAATCAAAGCGGTGGAAAACGCCGGTTACGGGGCTACGCTCAAAAGCGGAGAGGAAAAAGGGAAAGTCCAGCAAAGGTCTCCCTCTGCGGAAAGCGACAGGCAGACCAGAGCATTGGTGGTAAGGCTGATAGCTTCTGTGGCGTTTTTGCTGCCGCTGATGTATCTTTCCATGGGACACACCATGTGGGGCTGGAAACTGCCGTCCGCTCTGGAGGGTAACCACCTTGCCGTGGGAATGCTGCAAATGCTGTTTGCCGGAGCGGTTATGGTGATAAACCAGAAGTTTTTCATAAACGGCGCAAAAGGGCTGGCAAGGCTGTCCCCGAACATGGATTCGCTGGTGGCGCTGGGTTCGGCGGCTTCGTTCGGCTGGAGCGTCTGGACGCTTCTGAAGATGACTTCCGCCCAAAACAGCGGAGATATGCAAGCCGTCATGGACGGAATGATGGACCTTTACTTTGAGTCGGCGGCGATGATACTG
Source organism: uncultured Clostridia bacterium (assembly GCA_947631585.1). GTDB lineage: Bacteria > Bacillota > Clostridia > Oscillospirales > Ruminococcaceae > JAAZZIT01. Next base: position 5,007 of record CANRLY010000025.1, on the reverse strand, counting down.
ACGCTTATAACAGTGGGAAAGCTGCTGGAATCGGTCTCCAAGGGAAAGACCACCAATGCGCTGAAAGGGCTGATGGCTCTTGCGCCAAAGACCGCCTGCGTTGTCAGGGACGGCAAGGAAGTTGTTATTGAAGCTAAAGACGTAGTAAAAGGGGATATATTCATAGTTCGTCCGGGGGAGAGCATACCGGCGGACGGAGTTGTCTCAGATGGGGAGAGCGCAGTCAATGAAGCCGCCCTCACCGGAGAGAGCCTGCCTGTTGACAAGACAAAAGGCGACAGGGTGAGCGCAGGCACTGTGAACAGCTCAGGACTTTTGCGCTGCGAAGCGGTAAAAGTCGGGGAGGACACGGCGCTTTCCCAGATAATAAAGCTGGTGGAGGAGACAGCCGCCACCAAAGCCCCCATAGCAAGGCTTGCGGACAAGGTATCGGGGGTATTCGTGCCGGTGGTGATAGGGATAGCGGTGCTGACGGCGGCGGTGTGGCTGCTTGCCGGAAGAGAGGCAGGTTTTGCGCTGGCAAGAGGAATTTCGGTGCTGGTGATAAGCTGTCCCTGCGCTTTGGGACTGGCAACGCCGGTAGCTATAATGGTAGGAAACGGAGTCGGCGCAAGGCAGGGTATACTTTTTAAAAGTTCGGCTGCGCTGGAGCAGGCAGGAAAGGTAAAGGTAATAGCTCTTGATAAGACGGGAACTATCACCGAGGGTCAGCCGGCGATAACCGACCTGCTGCCGGCGGAAGGAGTTGCCGAGGAGGAGCTTCTGGCGAAGGCGGCGGCTCTGGAAGCCGGCAGCGAGCACCCGTTGGCGGCGGCGGTGATGAAAAAAGCCGAAGAAAGAGGTATAAAGCACAAGCAGGCGGAGAAATTTGAGGTCCTGGCAGGAAACGGTCTGAGAGCGCAGTTGGACGGAAGCGAGCTTTTAGGCGGAAGCGTAAGGTTCGTGAGCGCAAATGTTAAAGTTCCAAAAGAGGCGGAAAAGGCGTCCGGGGAGCTGGCAGAACAGGGCAAAACGCCGGTGATGTTCGCCCAGGGCGGAAAATACCTGGGAATGGCGGCGGTTTCCGACGTAATAAGAGAGGACAGCGCACAAGCCGTTTCTGAGCTTAAAGAGATGGGGATACAGGTGGTAATGCTCACCGGAGACGACCGCCGCACCGCCGAGCGGATAGGAAGCCAAGCCGGAGTAGACAAGGTCATCGCCCAGGTGCTGCCGGAAGAAAAGCAGTCGGCGGTGGAGTCGCTTCAGGGAAGCGGCGGAGTTGCGATGGTAGGCGACGGGATAAACGACGCTCCTGCGCTGACGGCGGCGGACGTAGGTATAGCCATAGGCGCAGGTACGGACATTGCCATAGATTCGGCGGACGTAGTTCTGATGAAGAGCCGGCTGGGAGATGTTCCTGCGGCGATAAGATTAAGTCGTGCAACTTTGCGCAACATCAGGCAGAATCTGTTCTGGGCGTTTTTCTACAACGTTATAGGAATCCCCCTGGCGGCAGGGGTGTGGATACCGATATTCGGCTGGACGCTTGACCCCATGTACGGAGCGGCGGCGATGAGCCTTTCCAGCTTCTTTGTAGTGACAAACGCACTGCGGCTGAATTTTGCAAAGATAAGGCGCCCCGACAAAGGGAAAGCGGAAGCCGAGGGAGAGAAAGTTTACAAAATAAAAGGAATGATGTGTTCCCACTGCGAAGGGCGGATAAAGGAAGCTTTAGAGGGGCTGGAGTTTGTAAGTTCTGCGCAGGCGGATCATATTTCGGGGACGGTCAGGGTGAAATTAAGTTCCGCACCTGACGTAAAGCAGGTAAAGCAAGCCGTAAAAGCGGCAGGATACAAATTTATTTCTTAGGAGGAAAGAGAAATGGTAAAAACAACAGCAAAGGTAGACGGAATGATGTGCGGTCACTGCGAGGCGCACGTCAACGATGCAGTGAGGAGGGCGTTTTCCGTGAAAAAGGTGGTATCTTCCCACGCCAAGGGGGAGACCGAGATACTGAGCGACAGCCCCATAGACGAGGAAAAGCTTCGGGAGGTCATCGGTTCGCTGGGGTACAAAGTCCTTTCAGTCGCAAGCACCCCTGTCTCTGCGCAGGCGAAAAAGGGGTTTTCGTTCTTTTCCAAAAAGCAGCAGTAGTTACGGAGGGGCGACCGCCGGTCGCCCCGATTTTTGCGGCGGCGAAGCCGCCGCAGATGCGCAATGCGCAACTGCGCATTGCGCATTAAGCCGCCGGCTGCGGCAGCTTCGCTGCCCTGCGCCGAAGGCGCAGCAGCCGGCGGCTGAACGCTTGGGGCGGTCTTGACCGTCCCAAGCATTACTTTAACCGTGCAGGATAAGAATTTTTTTGCAAAAAGCTATTTACTTTCACATTTTAATGTGCTAAAATATCAGTAGCAGTAAAATTGAAAGGAGCAGCCGGAATGAACGATAAGCTGAAAGATAAAAACCTGGACGACCTGTTCGAGGCGATCTTGTGCCTTGAAAATATGGAGGAGTGCTACGACTTTTTCGAGGATCTCTGTACTATCCTGGAACTGAAATCACTGTCACAGCGGTTTCAGGTGGCAAAACTGCTCAACGAGCATAAAGTTTACAGCGATATAGTCAGCGAGACCGGGGCTTCTACGGCAACTATCAGTCGGGTCAACCGCAGCATAAATTACGGCAGCGACGGCTATAGGATCGTCTTTGAAAGATTAAAGGAAAAGAAAGATAATTGACCATGAACAGCGCAAATTATGATGTTTTCGCAAAGTATTATGATGTTTTGATGGATAAGGAAGTACAGTCCGCCGCCGCAAGGTGGATAGACCGTACAGTTTTGAAACTTGTTGGGAAACGGGGTATTCTTCTGGATATCGCCTGCGGAACAGGCACAATGTGCGAAATGTTCGCAAAAATGGGCTACGATGTGATAGGTACTGATTCCTCTGAGGAAATGCTCTCTGAAGCTATGGATAAAAAACTGCAAAGCCGTCTGCCGGTGCAGTACCTTTGCCAGGATATGCGGAAACTTGATATGTTCGGGACTTTTGATGTGGCTGTCTGTACTTTCGACAGCCTTAACCACCTGCCCTCTGAGGAGGACGTGTTCGCAGCTTTTGAAAAAGTCTCCCTTTTCAGCGAGATCGGGGGAGTCTTTATTTTTGACGTGAATACGCCGTTTAAACATCGGGAAGTGCTGAAAGATAACGTGTTCTTCTACGATACCGAACAGGTCAGCTGCGTGTGGCAGAACTTCCTGAACGACGACGACAGCGTCCAGATCTCTCTGGACTTTTTTGAACCGGACGAGGAAAACGACTGCTATTACCGTGAAAACCAGTCCTTTTGCGAGATAGCTCTGCCTGTTGAACACGTCCGTCGTATGCTGGAAGAGACCGGCTTTGAAGTGGTAGGAGTCTATGACGGCTACACCGATACGCCGGCGTCGGAGACCACCCAAAGGGCGGTTTTCTGCGCAGTTAAAAGAAATTAACGGAGGAGCTATGGACGGACGGCCTGTCGACTGTGTTTTTGTTTCGGGGAAAGACAGATTCAGGTACAGATGCGGCGCAATAATAGTCAGCGGCGGATACGCTCTTTTTGGCTGCAGCGACAGCGGAAAACATTATTACTCAGTGGGCGGAGCGGTACACCTGGGAGAGACCTCTGAACAGGCAGTCCTGAAAAATTTGACCAACACGTTCTGGAAGTCTACTATCTTCTCAGCCCGGTGAGAGAGCCTGAAAGTTACGAGAGCTTTCAGGGAAAAGACCACAGCGTTTCGGAGAAAATGTGCTGGCTCCCCGTTGACAGGCTGGACGACTTCGACATTCGTCCCACGCTGCTGAAAGACCTGGTAAGGCTTCCGCCTAAGGAATTTAAATTATACATAAACAACGAAATAGGTTAAAAACCGATAAGGGGATAGAACTGAAATGGGCAGGATAGTAAGAGCGATCTCCGCCGATGCGTCTGTGGTTTGCAGCGCAATTGACGGAAAAGATATAGTAAACGAAATAGAGCGCATACACCGCACTTCGGCGGTGGTGACTGCCGCTCTGGGACGGCTGAGTCTGGGGGCTTCGCTTATGGGGTTCGGGCTTAAAGGCAAGGAGGATTCGCTGACACTCAGGGTAAACGGCGGCGGACCTGCCGGAAGCCTTATTGCCGTTTCCGACAGCTTCGGCAACGTAAAAGCCTATGTGCAAAACCCGGTGGTGGAGCTTCCCCTCAACGCATACGGAAAGCTGGACGTGCGAGGCGCAGTGGGAACTGACGGCGTGATAAGCGTTGTGAAAGATCTGGGTCTGAAAGAGCCGTACTGCGGACAGACTCCGCTGGTCTCCGGGGAGATAGCCGAGGACATCACGAACTATCTGGCGGTAAGCGAGCAGGTGCCAAGCGTTTGTGCGCTGGGAGTTCTGGTCGCACCTGACCTGAGCGTTGCGCAGGCTGGGGGATATCTTATTGAATTGCTGCCTTTTGCAAAAGAGGAAGTAATTAGCATTATTGAAAGAAACATAAATTCCATGCAAAGCGTTACGGAGCTTTACTCTTCCGGCATGACCTGTGAGGAGATAGCGCTCAAAGCTCTTGACGGTCTTGAACCAAATGTGCTTGACGATTTCCCTGTGGAATACCGCTGCGACTGTTCCCGTGACCGTGTGGAGCGTGCGCTGATAAGTCTGGGAAAAGCGGAGCTTACCGACATGGCGAAAGACGAAGTCACCGAAATAAGCTGTCATTTTTGCTCAAAGAAGTATCATTTTACATCTGAGGAAGTTTCCGCCCTGGCAAAAAGCGCTTCTGAAAAATAATTTCAAAAAAACCCTTGACAAACTCTGAGAAATGTTGTATAATAAATTTTACCGTCTTGACAGGTCGATCTGGCGGGCGGCAAAGCAAATGGATTTTGTGAAACGGGAGCATAGCTCAGCTGGGAGAGCATCTGCCCTACAAGCAGAGGGTCATAGGTTCGAGCCCTATTGTTCCCACCAATGCGGCGGTTTGCCGCAGTTATCC
>CANRLY010000024.1 GCA_947631585.1 uncultured Clostridia bacterium | reverse complement strand
AAAGAAGTATAAGCGGTCGAATCGACAAAGGCAGTATCGCTCACAACAACCGCGAATTTATCGCCGCGAACGTCGATAAGAGCCGCACACATGAAAACGTTACGCTGGTCAGAGAAGATATCCGGCAGGTTTATCACGAGCTTTTTGATAATGCTCTTGATGAATACAATGCTCGTCAAAAGCGAAAAGACCGCCGAATAAAAAATTACTACGAGCATATCAGCCGCAGCAGGCAGGAGAAACCGTTTTACGAGGTGATCTTTCAGATCGGCAATACGGAGGATACTCATTGCGGAACGCCCGAAGCCGACATCGCCGCGAAAGCCTTAATTGATTTCATCACGGTCTTTCAAGAACATAATCCGCACATCAGGGTGTTCAATGCCGTTATCCACTTGGACGAGGAAACGCCGCACGTCCATATCAACTTTATTCCGTTCGCTACTGAACAAAAGCGAGGGCTGTCAACTCGCAACTCGTTTAGCAAGGCGCTTGAACAGCAAGGCTTCAAGGGCGAAGGTAAAGACTTGTACTATGCAATGGTTCGAGTACGAAAAGGAGCAACTTGCAAAGATCATGCAAGATTATGGTATAGAGTGGGAAAAGCTCGGCACTCATGAGCAGCATCTTGATGTCCTCGACTACAAAAAGAAGATGAGGGCGAGAGAAGTTGCTGTCCTTGAAAGCAAAATCGACGTAGTGGAAAGACAATTAAAGTCAAGGAAGATGATACTAAACGATGCTGATAATGCTATCGAGCAACTCGACAAGAAATATGCGGAGAAATCTGAAGCCGTCAAGCAGCTTGATTCGGATATCGAGGACAAGACTGCGAAGTTAGAAAGTACAACCAAACAGCTTGCGGCTGATCAACTGTTCCTGCAAGTAACTTTGGCAAATGTCGCTCAAATCAACGACATTGACAGCATTGAGGTTAACGTTCAAGGCTCGGTGATAAGGTCACGCTTGCTGGATCCGATTATGTGAATCCGGTCGATTTAGCAAAAAAAGATATAGCAGCGGAGCATGATACAGTCGCTAAAGATGACGAAATATATCGCTTGAATGAGATGTTGCAAGCCTTGAACAGAGAAAAAGCTTTATTGATCGGCGAGCGGTCGGCAATGCAAAAGACTATCGACAGGCTCAAGATACAGGTCAGGGAGTTAAGCGATCAGATTTCTGTGTTTAATGGTAAATATGCGAAGGTTATGGAGTTTATTGAGAAGTTTGATCTCAAGGAAAAGCTTGATAAATTCCTGCACCCGATCAAGAACATAAAGAAACACATATAGTACAAGATCAGACCGATATCTCTCAGTCAAGCTTTGCGGATCGTCAATGAGGGTAAGAACATTCAGTACTTTGATGATATGGAACTGAAAATCTGTGAAGCTATCTCTCATCATGTGCAACTTAGGAATAAGTCCAATATATGCTATCAGAAAGCTATTCTCAGCGGCGATGACGAGAAGATGCTCGGTCCGGGGAACTGTTTCTTCTATATGGCAAGAGAATCGGTGGTTGAGTTCATAGGTTATATCTGAGCTTGGACGGCTGTGCTTTCGGGTGCAGCCGTTATTTAATCATATATTCCTTTACCTCTACAGCATTTTTTAAATTTTTTACCACTGCCACATGGGCATGCCTCATTTACTCCTATTTTCTTTTTATGTATAGTTTGATATTTTCTTTCTCGCCAAGCAATTTGCAATTTGCCTATTTTTTCATGGCTTAACCGATCCCATGTGCTTTTTAAAAAACCTCCATGTAATAATGTTGTTTCTCCTGTCAAATTATAATCAACAAAACATATAAAGTTTTCATTGTTTAAGCTTATACTTTTATCCTTTCTTGTATCAAAATGATAAACATTCATGTAAACTGAGTCAGCTTCCATATTACCATATTTATGGTGTATAGTAGGTGAATCAACATTTTTAACTGTTTTTATCCATTCAATACTTTCGGTAATAATACTTATTATAGATTCTTTGTCTGAAGTATCACCTATAAAAAGATTACATCTCAGCCTTTTCCTATCTAATGTACTTGCATCTGTGATATTATTAATCCTATATCGATCACATTGATAATTAGGGAATCGATAGTATTTTATTTCTTGTATATCTATTGGTTCAGTAGATGCATCAAATATCAGTGCTTCTTTATTTCTAATTATTTCGCCAGTTATTTCTATCAATTCACGATTATTACTTAAAAGATCAGATAACTGCTCATTAGTAAAATGCATCCAACTTGTCATTAATCTATCATTACTAAATGATATATAATATTTAGCATAATTATTGTTCTGTGAATAAATTAATATTGCAAGTATTACTGCCAAACGCAAAATATATGTGCGATCTGTATTGGCTATACTGAATTCTGCATTTAATTGATTGAAATGCTCTGCTTCACTAATGTCTCTACAACGTATCGTTGGAATGCTGAGTTTCATTCCTAATAAATGAAATGATAAAAAATGATTATTAAAAACAGATTCATTCAATAGGTTCCAGTTTTGATTCAAAAATATGGTGATTCCAAGCAAGATAGCACTTGAAGTGTCATAAACGTCATTAATCAATTGGTCTAATTCATAAGTTTTTTTAGTCTTAGATACATTTCGCCTATTCTCATTGAAATGAAAAACTATCTTTTCTCCATCTTCTAAAAAAAGAATCCCTCCATGATTTATAGCGTTTCTAATGTTAATATCTATCTTTTTCGTAAGCTTATCATATCCAAATTTATTCAATATTTCAGTAAGCGACTTTAACTTATAATTTGAATGATAATCTTTTTCTGTTGTTTGATTGATAAGTAGAGTAATAAAACGGTATAGATTAGTCAAACAACTTTCTACAATAGATACATAGGTTGGCAATCGATACTGTCTATTCTTGATTGGTGCCCTATCATTCAGTCCTGATAAATCATTTATCACGCTTGTGATTTGAATGTAGGAATTGTATGCGATAATATATAGCTCTAACATCTCATCATCAATTATCACAAATGGGTTGTTTTTGACTAAATCACTGAGATTATCAGTTGTCTGACTTAAAACGTCTTTGTCCCAATAATAGCAAGGCTCAGTGTTAATTATATCGTAAAATATACATATTAGCTCTTGCTGTATGTTAGTAATACTATATGGAATTGTTTTTTGTAATGTAATTAAAAAACTCTCTTCATTAAACTCAGAACGATATAGAATATCAGCTGTATCAACGAAAGGGTTTCTTTTTTCAAAATCAAAGATATTATTTATCATATTTATCATATTCTTAGCAAATAAACCGTTATCCAATATGTTTCTCCTTAACATATTCCTGAAACTCTTCATCTGTAGAGAATACCGTATCAAAATCGTTAGAGTTACGCATTTTATCGACTACCAAATCCGATGTTATAGTGTTAATGAAAGCTTTAAAATCAGGATTTTCTTCACACAAACGATCAATGGTATTCCAATCAAGCTCATTTTCTTTTGCTGATAGCAGTATCTCACTTTGAGTATAATCCTCAATGTTGAGTTTTATAAAACCTATTCCAAAGGCACTGTTAAGCCGTCTGAGTTCGTCCATAAAATCTGGATCCTGGTCGTATTTAAGCGCTACAAGATACCCTTCATTTGCCCAACTTGAATTAGATACTGCCTGAAAGAAATACTCTCTTAAAGTGGAGAAGTCGATAGAACGCTTTAATTCAAATGAAAAGATCTTGCATTTGCTATGAGCCATTGCATTCATAAGATGTCGAGTATCTTCACAAAAATCGTCAAATGGGTAGCGAATACCTACAATATCAGGGTGCAGCCACTCGTTCTTCCCTTTTTTCTTTTTGTTAGATGCTTCATGATATATCGTCTTTGTATAGCTCTTAAAATGTGAGTCCGAGAAAACGAACGATGACAGGATTTTATGTAAATCTTTTTCCTTATATGAAGGCTTTTCCTCGGTAACAGGTTCCGGCACAGGAGTTGAAGGTGCGGTAAGTTCTTTTAAATAGAACAGCGCCGGTCTTTTTGAAAACTGAATAAAGGGGCTATCATCACCGCCTTGTTTTATACTGACATATATTCTTGCTCCAAGTGTTTGCTCAGGTGTCTTTCCGAATTTAGGTAGTTTTTTGTGCAGATCATGTTCAACTGCTTTATTCCAAATTTCGTAAACAGACATCGGCTTGTTCTGCATTTTAATTACTTCTACAGCAAGATCTAAAAAGGTATATGACATAATATCAACCTCTCTTATAATATAATCTCATCATTACACTCAAACTTAGCCAAAGCGTCCCCATAGGTCAGCCTGCCGGACTTTATTTCTTCCGCAAGCAGTAACAAGTTTACAGAGCTGATAGCAGCACCGTTTGTGCAAGATCTTCTGCTGATATTTTCAAGCCTGTCCTTGAATTTTCCTGTGAAATCTCCTGAAACAAAAACAAAATTGAACTTGCTTACTGCATCATCAAAGACAGTCCACCACTCGTTAGGATTAAGAGCCTTATCACGCTTCCGGTTTTCTTCGATATACCTAAGCCATTTCATCAGCCTGTTTTATAGGCAGAGAATAACCGCTGCCGTATGCCTTATTATCAATAATAAGACCATTTTTATCGTGATATACACATACATCAGGTTTCCTTGAATCTCCGAGTCTTGCACCCTTGAACGCTAATTCGCTTGTCAGAAGGTCAGTGGTTTGCAGTTCATAATCTCTGTCAGCAGTTCCGTCAAAGCCGAGGTCAATAAGTATAAGATACTTGTGATCAATATGATCGAGCTTCTTGCGTATATCATCATTCAGTAGCGACAGATCAGACTTTGCAGCACCGGCAGATCTTATACTGTCAGGAATATCAAGTCCTATGATATTATCCATGATCTTGAAAGTATCTCCGTTCTTGTTGATATTGATACCAATATTGATCAATCCTTGAATATCATCGGAAATAGTACCTTTATCCTCAGTCATGCCTTTGGTCTGCAAATGAGCAACAATTTCATCTAAGCTGTGGTATGTAGTTGAAAGATACTTTATCAGGTAGGTCCTTCTGATGCGGAGATAATTCCTATCAGAAGGCTTGGTAGCAAGCATATCCCACATCACACGCTTATCAATGCATTTATATTTTGAAGTTCCGGTAGTGTATTTAAGTATTTTCTTTCCCTCAAGGGTTATTTGATATGACTGATTTATTGTATCGGTATGTGTCATATATCCGAGATCAGCCGTTACTTTTTTGTTACCTGCATTACCCAACGCATACTTTTCAGCCATGCACAGATAGTATGAACATACTTATCTGATGTTCCTTCAGTATCAGATAACAGCTTATTTCTCTCGTTAGTTGTTGCAGCTGTACTTAACCCTTGAAGAATTAGTGTCTGCGGTATTGATGTGAAACCGGCTTCACCTACAAATCCAAGCTGACAACCTATTTCAAACTTAGTCATGCTTTTTCCGCTTTCAAGCAGACTAAGAATACGACAAACGGGCGGATATGATAAAAGTGCTTCGGTCAGTATTTCCTTTTCTTCTTTGCTTTCGTCAGCTGAAACGGCATATCTATAGCCCAGTTCGCTTATACTGCAAGTATCTTTATTACGATCGTAATTCAAAAAACCTATGCTTACTGCCCACCTTAGAAAAGAATCAGCAGGCCAATCACTTTGATATTCTTTCCTCTGACCAGGCAGCACAGCTTGAATAATGCCGGAACATGGTGCATTAGTGCGAGTATAACCCTTTGGTGTTCCTTTTCCTTTCAGAAGGGTATAAGGTATCTGCATTTTTGCTGCACTAAGGTGTCTTATCATATCGTCCTTATGATATTCTTCAGAGATCAATCTCGGTATTTTATCTTCTCTCAATTTTTTATTGACCGCTGAATCAAGGACAAATGCCCTCACAACATTTTTGAGATTTGATATTGTGTATGCTTCTTGTACCCACCCAAAAGTTCTTTTTTCAGCCATAATATCCTCCGATCAGTAGTTCGTTATCAAAACCTCTTTAGTCACATTTTCACGATTGTTCGTATGGTAATTGCAATTATTATAATTGAAGTTTATCCCATGTACGGTATAGCCATTGTCAGCTATCCACTCTATCAAAGCATCATTGGTATTGCCTTTATGCTCAATAACGTTAGACAGAGCAAAGTTGACACCACGGTCTGATAAATCTGTAAGGATACGCATAAGGTCAAGGTCGTCTTTTTCCGTCCACCCACGAAATCCTCTTTTTCCATCGTTATAACTGCCACAGGTCAGAAGGTATGGCGGGTCTGCATATAAGAAATCACCGGTATGAAGAATATCATAATTGAAATCACAGAAATCCAATGAAGTAAAATGAATGTCATTGATCTGCCTCTTGAAAAGAATAAGATTGTTTCTCATGACATCATTAAAACTGCTTCTGTTTCTTCCAAAAGGATTATTATAATCGTGACTGCTGTTAAAACGGAACTGATAGTTAAAGCTGAAACACATCAGCACATATAGATCAAGTGGATGTTTTGTCTGATTATAATGATCCCGAAATGCCTTATAACCGCTTTCATTTGTTTTGCTGAGCTGCCATTTTTGAATTGTACTGTCAATATATCCGAGAATATAATCAACATTGTGTTTCTGAAATTCTTCGAGAATACCTATAACATAGTAGTTGATATCGTTTGCATATACATTATTTGCTTTTGTATTTATGCTCACATCGCAGCCACCGCAAAAAATATCAACAAAAGTATCTATGTTTTCAGGAAAAAAAGCTGAATAGAATCTATGATCCTGTATTTATTACCGATATAGTTAAAAGGTGCTTTGACAGCCATATCAACGCCTCCTTAGCAAATATAACTGTTCTTTCAGTCCATCAGAGTTATTGGGAATTTTGTTTTTATACCTTCTATAATCATATTCAAATAGTTTGAAGCTATCATCAACAGCATATTTTCTGCATATTTCTGAAAGCTCTTCGGTTGACAGTAATGCTTCGTTATTATAGCTTATAAGTATGTATTTACTTTGACAATCTCTTATCATCGTTTCAAAAGCAGATGCAACAGTGCTTTTCTTGCAGAATACTGATTTTTGATCATCATAATTTCGCATACCGGTTACGCCATGTATTTCGGGATAGTCGTATCTTGCAATAGTTTCAAGAATGTGGTAATTAGGCAGATACTCCCTTGAATTATATGGAGGATCGGAATACAGCAGGTCACACTTCTTTGACAATAATTCGGTAAAATCTAAGTTATAACATTCATTTTTCTTTCCGTTGCTTGTGATAATAGGTTCGGTCAATTCAAGTGTTTTATATGTACGCTCGTCCCAAAATTTAAGATAAGCAGCGTAAACACCGGTTATGTTTGAAACAAACGGAACAGCGTTAATAAGAGCCGAAAGGAGATAGAAGTATTCATTTTCTGTAATCAGTTCTTCGGTGTACCATTTTTCGATAGTCAGCCTTATAATATCAATTTTCAGTGCATTAACGGGTTGAAAATACATTCTTTCACAATTACCAACAGGACTATAATTGTTGTAAATGAAGCATTGGTCTATTTCAAAATTTGTGTCAGCAAGAGTCATAGCATTCAGATACCTAACAGGATCTCCAATGCCCAGCTTCTTGAAAGAAGGTTTCCTATTCAACCCGATAGATGCTCTGGACATTAAATAACTAAAAAACAGGAAATCATTGCTGATCGTTCTATAACCATTGGACTTAAAACAATTTGAAACTATTCCGGAGCCTGCAAAAAGATCCACGACCGACAAAACTGTCGGTATCTCGGACGATATAACATTATTGATGTTTTCTAACAAAAGACTTTTTCCACCTATATACCGCATTTTACTCCTACTTGTAAACTAAAAATATATAATTATCCATTTTTATTATACCACAAAACCAAATGAAAGTCAATGGAATTGCTGTAAAATAACTTCAACTCCGCCGGAGTCAAAGTACGTGAAAAATCTTTTCAGTCATTTGTTATTTTAATTAAAAGATTTGTAGTTACTTGGCAATATGAAAGTGACCGGAACTGATCTGTCCTGTTCGGCATGATTCGATTCAGCATTGACGAAAAAATAAATAATAGACAACCCTCTTGCATTTCCCGATAATCTATGCTATAATGAATAAAAGCCACCGCTGTAAGCTAAAAATGATAGCATTTCGGTGATAGCTTTTTGATAGCAAAAGTCGTTACAGCCAAAAGAACAATGATACTTCATATCAGATCGACTCACTGAGGATCATATTCTCTATACAGATTTGTTTAGGATTTGATTTTTAGTGTGGTATTGCATTAAAAGATAATTAGCCTAATTTGTATAAGGATACAGAAGATTTTTTCGTTGGATTTTCAAAAGAAACGTAAAGACAAGCGCTTTTGAATAAGGACACGGACGGATAGAAAAATGCAAATATTTATTATAACAAATATAATTTAGCTTGAACTGTACAGTTAATAAAAATCTTAAATTTTTGCATAATTACTAATAAAATATGAAAATTAAAATAATAGAAATATGTTTTGAATTATATAATATCACCTTTCTGACTGATATCGACTAGTTTACATATGCGGTTCGGAAGCTTTGGGCTATAGAAAATCAACGGCATTGGTGTCAGGATGTGATTTTCAGAGAGGATGCGGCAAGTGCAAGTAAAAATAATTCTCTGCTGAATATGAATATTTTGAGAAAAATAGTGCTTTCTCTTCTTAATGAAGCCAAGTATGGAAGACTTAGCAAATTAAGCATATTGTTCAAATCCTTTTTTTATCTCAAGATTCCTCTGTCTGTTCTTTAATTATTAAAAAAGTAAATGCTTGTGCGTGAAAACACGGCCCACGGCAATTACACAAATAAACCAATTGTAAACAAGCCGTAATCGCAAAGAAGTACAAAAAATGGTACACTATAATAAAAGAAGAGTGTGAACCTTTAAAAACTAACACTTGAAGAAGTTTTAGGGCAGTACCGTTCAGTTATCAGCTTGAAAAAAGAGGACGGCTAAATAAAAAAGGCAAGGAAATCTACGACCTTGCAATTGATCCGTTGAAGCTGAGTGGGTAACTGAAATATTTGAAAAAACCGTAAAAGAGGGCTATGGCTCACACAGGCTTGCAACATACCTAAATGAAAAGGGAGTAAGAACCCATAACGGAGCAAAATTTCAGTGCAACACAATAATCATAATACTGCGAAACAAGCTGACCTGCGGCTATATGGTATCGGGTGAAACTGTATCGCCTCATATGCAAGAACTTCAGATAGTAGACGAAAAGCTATCCGATAAAGGCATTGCAACAGACCGCAGGACAATTCCCAAAGACATCAAAGCGCTCAATTTACAAGGCTATGAAATAATGTCCTGCAAGATCGGCAGACAAAATGCCATATTACATAGACGCCCGCAGCTTCAGCCTGCCGGAACTAAAAATACTTATCGACGCCGTGCAGGCTGCAAATTTCACATATGGTGCTTGCGGCAAAAGATCATAATTGGCAAATAGTGGGGACATAAGTTATTAAGCAATATCGCTGTTTATGGGGAATTCCAGAAAATACGCTCTTTTCGCTGTTTGCGGTAACGACGTTTTTCAATTTTTAATATATAATATTACCATAAACACGAAAGGAGCTATCTAAAATGGATACAGTAAAAATCGGAAAATTTCTCAAGGAACTCCGCAAAGAAAAAGAATACACTCAGGAAACACTAGGTGAAAAAGTCGGTGTGACCAATAAGACAGTCTCACGTTGGGAAACAGGAACATATATGCCGCCTGTTGAATGTCTTGTTCTGCTGTCGGATATATATGATGTCAGTATAAATGAAATAGTTGCAGGTCAGAGGTTAAATGAAGCTGAGTTTAATGATGCGGCGGAAGAAAATCTGTCAGAAGCATTACAGCTTAGTGAAAATGCATACAAGCAAAGAGAGAAAATACTTACAATTATAATGATAATTTCCACGATTATTGCTATGGTGTTGATCTATCTTGTTCCGTTTAATAAGGGTGAAATGGTAAGAAGTCTGATAACTATCTTACTAATTATAGGACTTGCCTTCATTAGTAATATATTAAATATCATCGCACTTATACTAAATAAAGAAAAATACAGAAATAAAGATTAAACTATGACTGATAATTTCTACGCTATAAAACACCTCACCCATTCTCAATATGATGATCTGCCCCGATGTCAATGCACGCAGGGCGGCGCAGTTCGTTCTCGTCGGTTATGATGATGCCGTTGCTGAGACCGCAAGGTTGACGACAGTAGGCTTGAACTGACAAAGGACGATTTGTCCCAGATGAGAAGAAGTTGGGCGGCATACATTTTGCGTGAATTTCCACACCGCCCTTGACGATCAACAGAACGTGTATTATAATAAAGTTGGAAACGTTTGCTTATGATTAAGGAGTAAAAGAAATGAAAAAAGAAAAAAATGCTTTGAAACATTCGGAAAAGGAAAGTTCTGATGTTGAGGTGTTGGTGATGGACGATAGGTACACAATACCTCATGAACTTCCGCCTGTAACAGAAGAAGATTTAAAGTTTTTTGAACAGATAATAAAGGAATGTAATCTGTGATGACCCTTTTGTTTGCAAAAATAATGAATGTTTGAAAAAAAGCAAAAAACCGCCCGTAAAAAGGCGGTTTTCTTATGAAAACAAATTTTATGCCCGGTAAACCTCCAGCTCCGGGAGTATCTTTATATCCGCAAGCACATCGCAAAGCACGCCGCTTTCGGTGTATTCCTCGGAAAACACCTTTCCGTCTGCTCTTATGCGGCTGAGCAGTCCTGCCTTGTCAAAGGGTATCAGCAGCTTCAGACGTTTCGCCGAGGCTGGAAGCGCCTTTGCGACCGCCTCCAGCAGCTGAGGTATCCCGTCTCCTGTTTTGGCGGAAATGCACACTGCGTTAAGTCCCTGGGTTTCCTCCGGGATACCTGCCAGATCGCATTTGTTAAAAACAGTCACTACAGGTATGTCCTGACAGCCAAGCTCCGCCAGAAGATCAATAGTAACTTTTGCCTGTTCTGCAAAATTTTCTTTGGTAACATCGCAAAGATGTATTATCACATCAGCGCTTGCGGCTTCTTCCAAAGTGGACTTGAACGCTTCCACCAGATGGTGGGGAAGCCGCCTGATAAGCCCTACCGTGTCAACAAGAAGAACGCTTCTGCCGTCGGGAAGTTCAATTGCCCTGGAAGTGGTCTCAAGCGTTGCAAACAGCTTGTTTTCAGAAAGCACTCCGGCATCGGTAAGTGTGTTCATAAGGGTGGATTTTCCAACGTTCGTGTAACCAACTATGGCGCAGGTCAAAACGCCGTCTTTCTTGCGACGGCT
The DNA here is from genome assembly GCA_947631585.1 of uncultured Clostridia bacterium. Lineage (GTDB taxonomy): Bacteria > Bacillota > Clostridia > Oscillospirales > Ruminococcaceae > JAAZZIT01. The sequence continues at coordinate 3,335 of CANRLY010000024.1, read as the reverse complement.
GCGTGAAAGCTCTCTGCGCTTTTCTATTTCTTTCAGTTCTTCCGTAAGGGAAGCTATCCTTGCCCTGATGTGCCGCTTGTCAGTCTCCAACTTGGTTTCGCCCGGACCTCTTGTGCCGATTCCTCCGCCCAGCCTTGAAAGCTTGATACCCATTCCTGCAAGCCGTGGGAGCCTGTATTTGTTCTGGGCAAGCTCCACCTGTAACTTGCCCTCTCTGGTAACGGCTCTTCCTGCAAAAATATCCAGTATCAGCATTGTGCGGTCTATGGTGTGAACGCCGGTCGTGTCCTCGATGTTTCTTATCTGTGTGGCAGTAAGTTCCTGATCGAAGATTATCTGATCGACGTTAAGCTCGGAACATACCTGCGCCATTTCCTCCAACCGCCCTGCGCCAATGCAGGTGGCAGGGTCAAAGGCAGGTCTTTTCTGAACTATCCTTGCCACGACCTTTCCTCCGGCTGTTTCGGTAAGCTCCTCCAGCTCGTCCAGCGAATCCTCAGCGTCATATTCTCCTGTGTCCACCGAAACCAGCATTATATCCGGTATCTTTTTGTCAGTTTCATACATATAAGTGTTTCTCCTTTCTGCAAGGGGCAACGCAGGTCAGAGCACCGTGTAAGTATCCGAAGCTTCTTCTTTTCTCACTACTTCTGTAACTGCGGTGACTTTCACTTTCAAAGGCTTCTGACCTAAACATATTTCGATGACATCTCCGACTTTTACGTCATAAGACGCCCTTGCCGCCTTGCCGTTGACGATTATTCTTCCTGCGTCGCAGGCTTCGTTTGCGATAGTCCTGCGCTTGATAAGCCTTGAAACTTTAAGATATTTGTCTAGTCTCAACTGGGATCATTCCTTTCCTGAAAATAAAATGACCTGACTGCACCAAAACAGTCAGGTCGGAAAAAGCAGCCGTAATTACTTGGCGTCTACAGCGTCCTTGAGAGCCTTGCCAGCCTTGAAAGCGGGAACTTTCTTTGCAGGCACTTTGATCTTTTCCTTAGTGGCAGGATTGATAGCCTCTTTAGCCTTTCTGTCCTTGACCTCAAAAGTGCCGAAACCTACCAGGGAAACTTTGTCGCCGTTTACCAGAGCGTCAGTGATAGCTTCGGTAACTGCGCCAAGAGCCTTTTCAGCCTCTTTCTTGGTGGAATATTCACCTTTTTCAGCGATAAGATTAACGAGTTCTGCCTTTGTCATTGTTTTTACCTCCATTTAAATATTTAACGAACAATTGCTCATTCATTAATTGACTGAATTAATAAGAATACAGTTCTCCTGCCGGCTTGCCGGAGATATCCCCGGAAGCTTCCAGCTCCTCGAACCTTTTGACGAAGTCGTTGCAGCTGTCTGCAAGACATTCTTCCGCATCGCAGCCCAGCCGCCTTGCCAGATTAGCGCACAGCATGAGCAGATTTCCGATATCGCCCGAAGCGTCCGCCTTATTAACATCCGCCAGCCTGACGTTATCCAGAGCCGTCCGTATAGCTGCGTACATATCCGCCTCAATGCAGTCGGGATTGTGATCGTCAAAATCAATACCGGCTCTTGCGGCACGCTTGCCAAGCTTCTCAGCCCTCATAAGAGCAGGGAAGGTCTTAGGAACGCTTTTCAGGGTATCGGTGTAAGTTTTCTGGGACTTTTCCTCTTTCTTGATGGCGTCCCAGTTGGAAAGCACCTTGTCCACCGTGTCGGCTTTAACATCGCCGAAAACGTGCGGATGTCTGAGTATCAGCTTTTTGCAAACGCCGTCTGCGGCAGCATCGAGATCGAAATGCTCCTTGTCTCTTTCGATGTCGCAATGAAAGACCACCTGCAAAAGCACGTCTCCCAATTCCTCGCAGAGCATATCCTTGTCGTCTGCATCAATAGCTTCCATTACTTCGTAAACTTCCTCCAGAAGATCGCTCTTGATGGAACTGTGAGTCTGCACCTTGTCCCAAGGACAGCCGTTTTCGCTCCTGAGAATTTTAACGATCTCAGCAAGGTCGTATACTGTGTAATTTGGTTTGAACTGAAAATCCACCATGGACTGGCTCTCCCATAAGCGGCATTCAGACCGCACGAGACCTGCGCTCAGGTCAATTTCACAAAAGCGCAGTTGTGCAGCTTTAAAGCAAGCCGCAAAATATTACTTTAATATAATAACTCAATTCAACACAAATTTCAATAGTTTTTACAAAATTTATTTTGAAAATAAGGTTTTAAGCTCATTTTTGTTTAAAACGCTCAATAAATACAGTGAATAAATGTATATTATGCCACCAGATGCTATGGAAACCAACAAAGAAAAAGGAAATAAAAGTCTGTTCTGTAAATAGATATATGCAAGTTTAGCTGTTGCCGCACACATGACCGCCGAGTAAACAGTCTTTAAAAACAGCTTGTCATAGGAGATATCCGCATTAGTTATCTTCAGAAGCTCCGCAAACGACCAGATGAACATTATGCCATAAGAAACGGTAGTCGCAACAGCCGCTCCGGAAATATTAATATGCGGAACTGACACCAGCAGTATGTTCAGCAGCATTTTCACAGCGCAGGCAGCTAAAGTTATCTTTACAGGTATCCTGGCTTTTCCTATTGCCTGTAGTATGGAGAACACCGTTGCTGTCAGCGCAAGGAATATCATGCCTGCGCTCATTATCTGCAAAGACTGACAGGAGGCGATTATTTCAGCCTGCCTTTCAGGAAACAGCAGACGCAGTATTTCCTCGGAAAACACAAATATCCCCATTCCGGCAGGAACAGCTATAGAAGCCGTCATGAACAGCGCTGAGTTATGTGCTTAGAAACGGCTGGAGAGTTGCCCCGTGACCATTCCTCAGATACGGCAGGGAAGATGCTCTTTCCGAAAATGGAGGTCAGCGACGGCACTAATCCGAACACTGTTACCGCCAGACCGGTGTAAGAACCGTATATAAAGTTAGGCAGCGACCCGGACAGATCGTTATCTGCAAAAGCCGGTCCGAACCTGCTTATAAAGAAAAGTTCGTCCTTGCCTATTGCCGCTTCCAGACTGCGGTTGATCGTGATAAGATCCACTGCCGATGTGAGAGTCGTAATGACCGACGCCACCGCTATCGGTATGACCAGCTGCACCAGCTGCCTGAACAGCGAAAACGTCCGGTCGGTGCAGCGGTCTTTGGCAAGCATCTGGGGAGTTATGCCGTCTCCCTTTATTTTGTAAATAATTACAAGAAATATACAAGCCAATGCGTTTGCCAGCGTTGCCCCGAATACAGCTGCCGCCGCCACAAAAGGCAGAGCTTTCTGCACCGCATCTTGCGAGGACTGACACACCGTCCCAAAGACCTTTCCTGTGGCTTCATACG
>CANRLY010000023.1 GCA_947631585.1 uncultured Clostridia bacterium | reverse complement strand
ACGGTGAGCAGCGGCGAAAGCAGCTTTTTTGCCTGAGCTTCTGTAATTTTCGCTTCCGGAAGATCTCTGTGAACATGGTTTACAATGTAGCCTCTGGCATCGTAACCTGTTACTTCGCCGTTGTCCATGGCGATGGAGACTTTAATAAGGTCGGTGTAACAAACAACGCCATCCTGCCGGGAAGCAAAATTAATGGTGGTGACGTTGTTCACCGTCTCGTAATATGTGGTCTGAACATCGCTTATGCCGATAGATCTTAAATAGTCTGCCGCCCTGTTTATGGCGTCGCTGCGTGAAATGGTGCTGTCCTGAACACGCCTGTCTTTCATGACGTAGGTCACATAGCCGCCCTGCTTTGTTACCGCTGCGCTTACTCCGTTGCCGTCAAAAACGAAAGACGGCATCTTTCCTGATTCTTCCGAGACCTCTGTAAAGTCCTGTTCGCTTACTCCGGCAGCTTCGGCGGCGTAAGTTCTTGCCTGTTCCTGGGAGACCGCAGTTTTGCCTTTTAACATGGCAGGGTCTTTTTCCAGAATGTGGTCGGAAAACGGACCGTCGTAGATAAGCGTGGGATAGCTGTCAAAGCCTTCTTCAAAATCGGTGAACCCCTCTGAAACTGTGGGAGGGTCGTTCTCGCTGTGGTCGTCTGCGCCTTCTATCACCTGGGAAAGGGACAGTTCGCCGGAGGAGATACGGTTTTCCAGTTCCCACATATCCTCTGAGAAATCCTTGGAAAAGCGGTAAAGCGTTTTCAGGTTGGAATACTCCTCGTCGGTGAGCTTTTCGCCGTCGGAGACCTTGTCCGCTATGGCAAGGGCGTAATTTCCCACCTGAGACAGGAATTTATAGGTGTTTTCCAGCTGGAGCTCCTCCACCGGCAGCTGAGCCAGCGCAGCCTTTGCAGTACCGGCGTCACGCCAGAGTTTTGAGGAAAGGGATTCCAGCATTTCCGGAGTTCCGGAATATATGCCTTTTGAAAGAGTTGCGCTGATATTGTCAGCCGACACCGAAAGCTCTTCCACTGCTCTCAGGTAGTTGTTCTCAAGAGCCACAGCTTTTTGTCTGTTCAGTTCCATAAGCTGAAAGTTTCTTACCAGCAATGTTGCGATACCGGCTATTGCAAACGAACAGATCCTGACAAGCCCTCGCTTGGTTATTGTCATTTTTATCAGTCCTTTCTGGATTTTTGTATCTATTATTTCCTCTTTTTTTAAATTTATCCCTACTGCGTGGTCTCAGCCTGCGGCTCTGCGCGGCGGGGCGCAAAGCGCCCCGCCGGACCGAGGCGGCGAAGCCGCCTCGGTCTTGCCCTGCGCCGCCATGAAATGGCGGCGCAGGGCTCGCAGAGCCGCAGACCTTGCAATCCCGGACTAAATGTGGTATAATCAAAATAAGCAATAACAAAGATAAGCAGGTGAGATGGAATAGATGCATTATCTGGATAACGCCGCAACAACTAAACCGCCGGAAACTGTGTGTCAAGCAGTTCTGAGAGCAATGACGGAAAACTTCGGGAACCCGTCCAGCCTGCATGGACTTGGAGTCGGAGCAGAAAAGATACTTGACGAGAGCAGAGCCGCTGTGGGCGCACAATTGGGCTTTTCACCAGAGGAAACTTATTTTACCTCCTGCGCTACCGAAAGCTCTAACGCAATAATTCTGGGCGCAGCGGAAAATTACGGCAAACGTAAAAAAACTGTGGTCACCACTGCGGTGGAACACCCGGCAACAGCCCGACCTGTGGAAAAACTGGAGAAAAACGGTTTTAAAGTGGTGAGGGTAAACCCCGATAAAGACGGGAAGTTCACCGCTGAAAGTATAGCTTCCGCCGTGGACGAGGACACTTTTCTGGTGAGCTGTATGCTGGTAAATAACGAGACGGGATATATCCTGCCGGCAGCAGAGGCTTTCAGGAAAATAAAAAAACGCTTCCCGGACTGTATCACACACTGCGATGCAGTGCAGGGCTTCCTGAAAACGGATACCAGGGACCTTTCAAAAACTGCCGACTGCGTTTCGGTGAGCGGACACAAGGTCGGAGCGCCCAAAGGCATAGGCGCAGCCTGCATAAAAAAAGGCGTGAGGATCGCTCCGCTGCTGCTGGGCGGAGGTCAGGAAAGGGGATTTCGCAGCGGAACCGAATCAGTACCGCTTATCGCAGGTTTCGGGGCGGCGGTGAAGCTTTGGGCTGAAAATGCCGAGCTTTACCGAAAAAACGCTTTTGCGTTGCGAGAACGCCTCCGTGAACGTCTGGCGGCTATGCCGGAAGTCGTCATAAACAGCGGCGGCGACTGTTCGCCGTTTATAAACAGCATCTCAGCAGCCGGACTAAAAGCCGAAGTGCTGCTGCATTTCCTTGAAGCAAGGGGAGTCTATGTGTCCAGCGGCTCTGCTTGCTCAAAAGGCAAAAAGTCCTCTGTGCTGAAAGCGTTCGGTTTGCCGGAAAAGCTGCTGGATTCAACTATCAGGGCAAGCTTTTCCGACGACACCGCCCTTTCCGATATCGACGCTCTGGCGGACGGCTTGCAAGCCGCTCTGGCACAGCTTTGCAGGGTAAGGTGACCTGCGGCTCTGCGGCGTGCGGGGGGGGTGCGAAGCACCCCTGCACAGGCGGCAGCTTCGCTGCCGCCAAAGTCCGGCGCCCCGACGGGGCGCCGGACTCCGCAGAGCCGCACCGCAGAGACACACTATATTAATAAGGAAAAGGAACGAAGAAAATGAACGAGATCATACTTGCCAAGTATGGAGAGATAGCGCTGAAAGGTCTCAATAAAAATACCTTCGAGGAAAGATTGGTGGGCAATGTCAAAAGACGCCTTGCACCGCTGGGTAGGTTCAAGGTGAAACACGCCCAGTCAACACTGTATGTGATACCGGGAGAAAATTTCGACGTGGATATGGCGGCGGAAAAACTTAAAACCGTGTTCGGTATCGCTAAGATATGCAGAGCTAAAGGCTTTGAAAAAAATTGGGATATTATTCGTGACCAGGGCGTTTCCTATGTCTCTGAACAACTTGAAAATGCAAAGACTTTTAAGGTGGAAGCTAAACGTGCCGATAAAAAATTCTTTATGGCTTCGCCGGAAATTTGCAGGGAAATGGGCGCAGCTGTGCTGGAAAGATTCCCGCACCTGAGCGTCGATGTCAAAGACCCCGACGTGACAGTCACCGTGGAAATAAGAGAGGAAAACGCTTTCGTCCACGCCCTTAAAATGGACGGCGCAGGCGGTATACCGGTGGGAAGCTCCGGCGAGGCTATGCTCCTGCTCTCCGGTGGGATAGATTCCCCCGTGGCAGGCTATATGATGGCTAAACGAGGAGTTAAAATAAGCGCAGTCCACTTCGAGTCGCCTCCCTATACCTCCGAAAGAGCCAGACTTAAAGTTGAAAAACTTGCTTCCATTATGACCGACTACTGCGGAGATATAAACTTCTACTGCGTCCCGTTTACTCAGATACAGGAAAAGATCAGAGCTAACTGCGCTGAGGAATATTTTACCGTTATAATGAGAAGAATAATGATGGAAGTCGCCCAGAGACTTTGTGAGAAAAATTCTATACAAGCCCTCGTGACCGGCGAAAGTATCGGGCAGGTGGCAAGCCAGACTATGGCGGCTATGGTGTGTACCGACGCCGTCTGCCGTATGCCGGTGTTCAGACCGGTGGTGGGTATGGATAAAAAGGAAATAGTTGCTGTTTCTAATAAAATAGGTACGTTTGAAACGTCTATCCAACCTTACGAGGACTGCTGTACTGTATTTACCCCTAAACACCCTAAAACCAGACCGACTTTGGAAAACGTCCGGCGTGAACAGAACTCTTTCGACTTTGAACCGCTTATCAATGAGGCGGTGGAAAATACCTCCCTTAAAGTCATAAAGATCAGTTGAATCCTTCTGTATCATGCGCCGGAATATGACAAATTATTACAGATCGGTTATTAGATTAAATGGTTAAATGCAGAATACATTTTTACATTTTGCACATATTTAGTTGTGAAAACGTGTGCAATCTAACGAAAATCAAAGAGGTGTTTTTGTTGCAAATCACTAAAAATGACAATTCGGTTACAAAAAAGATTGACTTTGTAACAACTTCTGTAGTAAAATTAATGTGTAGCAAGGGGCTGAGTATCTCTTCAGCCGAAAGCTGCACCGGCGGAATGTTCTCAGCAGCAATAACGTCGGTACCGGGAGCGTCGGAAGTTTTTGAACTGGGCATCGTTTCTTACTCCAACAGGATAAAGGAACAATTGCTGGGCGTTCCGGGAGAGATACTTGAAAGTCAGGGCGCTGTGTGTAAAGACACGGCAGTGGCAATGGCGAGAAACGCAGTAAGATTATCCGGTGCGGATATCGGGGTAGGTATCACAGGCATCGCAGGTCCTACAGGGGCTGTTGAGGGAAAACCGGTCGGAACGGTGTTCGCAGCAGTGGTAAGACGGTCCGGGGACAAAAACGTCCCGGAAAAAGTGATGGCTGAAGATCTGAAGCTTTATGAGGAACTGCCGGAACTGACAAGAGATAAAGTCAGGGAACTTACAGTTCTGAGAACGCTTGAGATGGTAGAACAGATGTGTGCGGAGGATGGTCATGTCAATGTCAAGTGAACTTTCAGGGATCTCAAGAGATAAAAAACAGGAGAACTTTTTCCTGCGCCTGCTGAAATACTTCGTTCCGTGGAAAGGGGACGGGGTAGGCGAAATAGTGAGAAAGTTCGTGTTTGTGGCGTCTATCGTGTTTTTCTGTATGTCGGTACAGGCGGTGGTGGATTACTACGAGGTGGACGTTCAGGAAGTCGAGCGGCAGCAGGAGATATCACAGCTTGCGCCGGTCTTTCCGGAGGACGATGTTGAATACGTTCAGCCGGAAAAGGATAAAAACGACAGCCAGGACGACTCCGAAAAGGATAAGCCTGCCGAGAGCGAGCAGGAGATAAGTCCCCAGTGGAACGCCTTGCTGGAACAGAATAAGGATACCATAGGCTGGATAAGGATATCCACTTATGTAGACGAAAACGGCGACCCTTATATAAACTATCCTGTTATGTGGTCTGAAAAACAGTACGATCTGTCAGGGGGAAACACGGAGGATTGGTATCTCCACCACAATTTCGACAACCACTGGAACGAGTCGGGAACTATTTACGCCGACTGGAGAGTGCCGATAACCTCAGCTGACGACCACGCCGACAACATCGTTATCTACGGCCACCATATGAAGCGTCTGGGAAATATGTTCACCAGGCTTGCGGAATACAAGTCCGGGGTGGAATTTTTAAAGCAGAACCCCATAATTTCCTTTGATACGCTTTACACCAAGAATCAGAAATATATCATCATAGGCTGTTACATCTCCAATATCCAGGAGGATCAGGACGACGGAAAGCTGTTCGATTACTGGAGATACCGCAACTTTGACGACGAGCATACTTTTGAAAGCTTTATAAGCGAGATAAGGGCGCGTTCGTGGTATTCAAGCGATATCGAGTGCAATGCCGACGATGATTATATAACGCTCTCCACCTGTTCCAACGAGTGCGGAAACAGTAAGCTCAGGTGGGTGATAACAGCAAGGAGAGTGAAGCCCTCAGACGACATAGACGCTCTGGTCGGTTCTTATAAGGAAAAGGCTGACGGAGACATTTATTTCCCCAGGAACTGGATATGGTCGGTGGGAAATAAGAAGAAATATGACGGCTGGTGGTACTGACACAGCAAACCCTGCCGTGAGGCAATGTTAATATACAGTCTGCCGAGGGGAAGCCCAAGGCGGGCGCAGGGTCTTACCACTTAAAGGTCCTGCAAGAAAGGTCAAGTGAAAATATGAGCGAAAATGAGAAGTTAGGGCTTACAGCCGAGGAGGCTGTCGGGTCTGCAACTCCTCAGGAGAGCGATCCTCTGGGGAAAGCTTCCGATGCGACCGTTGACGAAATAATAGAAGAGATAAAGAAAGAAACGGCGCAAAAGGAGATGGAAGTTGAAAAAACCACAGAAGGAAAAGAGACAGAAACAAAAGTGGATACCGCCGGAGTTCCGGAGGTACATAAGATCAACGCAAAGAAATTAGGGTTGCTGCTTACGGCCGGCGCACTTTGTGTGTTTTCCATAAGCGCAATAGGCATCATGGGATCCTCCCGCAGGGGAGACGCCAAGGCGGAAGATCCAGCAGTTCAGCTGCAATTTGCCGAAGAAGATTCCGACGTAGAAGCTACCATGAACTGGTGGAAAGCAGGTATCGAGCAGAGCGTTCCGTCCTATGATGAAGCGGTCGTCACCTCTGATGAAGCTGTAGTTACCACCACCCTCAAGGGTGCGGACGATGCGGCAGGCAAGGGTTCGGACAAGGCGGACGAGGCGGCAGGCAAGGACGAGGGTGCAGGCAAGTCGGACGAGGCGGCGGACAAGGACGAGGGCGCAGACAAGGCTGAGGGTGCAGATAAGGCGGACAAAGCAGTTGTCACCACAGCGGTGACCACCAAAGCTCCCAAGAAGTCTGAGACCACTGCGGTCACCACCACTGAAAAGGCGGTCACCACCACCAAGAAGCCGGCTGAGACCAAGGTCTCGGTAACTTCCAAGGTCACCACCAAAAAGAAAGCTCCCGAATACGAGGTCAAGGAGATAGAGCCTGTAACATTCTATCTTACTTCCAACGTAAATCTGAGAAAAGCTGCCGGAACTCAGTACGACAGAATAGTTATCCTGCAAAAAGGCAGTGCGGTCACCGCAACTCACAAATGCAGCAACGGTTGGTACAAAGTTACCGCCGGCGACAAGGCAGGTTACATTATCGGCGATTATGTCACCACTGAAAAGCCGGTAGTCACCACCACCAAGAAAGTTACCACCACAGCTCCCAAAAAGACGGAAGCAGCCAAGGCTGACAAGACGGCTAAGACCGACAAGGCAGAAGCTGAGAAGCCGACTCTTTCGGAAGAGCCTGTGATAAAGTTCACTGATGAAGAACTTGTGATGTTCTACTATGTAGTAGAGGGCGAAGTCGGAGGCTGTTCCGAGGAAAGCAAGCTGGCAGTGGCAAACGTTATAATCAACAGGGTAAAGAGCCCCAGGTTTGCAAACTCCCTGTCAGGGGTGCTTACCGCAAGGAATCAGTTCACCGCCATCAACAACTACTACAGCAAGAGGAGAGTTCCCACGGCGTCCACCAAGGACTGCGTAAACAGGGCGCTCCACGGCGAGGACAATTCATCGGGAGCATTGTTCTTCTATTCAAGGAGATACTGCTCTGCAAGCACAGCAAACTGGTTTGAGAGCATGACTTTCTGCTTTGAAGTAGACGGACAGAGATATTTCAAATAACAACCAAAACGGACCCTGCCTCAGGTGAGACAAGGTCCGTAACTTTTTGGTTTCAGTTAAATTCTTAAAGTGCAAAAGTGCAGTTATTCAGCTGCGCTTTTTGTTTTTGCCGTAAATTATCATCAGCCCTTTGAGAAGCAGCCGGTCGTCGATGATTATTTCACGCCTGCAAAGGGGGATCACCGTCTTTGCAAGACCGCCGGTGGAGATCACAGTGCAGCTCTCCCCAAGTTCCTCCTCTATGCGTTCCACAACGCCGTCTATTGCGCTGGCTGCGCCGTTAAGAACGCCGCTTTTCATGCAGTCGATGGTGTTTGTGCCGATAACTTTCTTTGTGGGGTCAAGGCTTATCCTGGGCAGCTGAGAAGTCCTGGAAGTAAGGGAATCCAGCGATACCGCCAGCCCCGGCATTATCATTCCCCCAAGGAAATTCTTGTCCCTGTCGACCACCGAGATGGTGGTGGCAGTTCCCATATCCACAATTATTAGCGGACAGGGGTACTCGTTCACCGCCGCAACTGCGTCTGCGACACGGTCGCTTCCCAACTGAGCAGGATCGTCAAGGGCTATCTTCAGACCGGTCTTTATCCCAGGTCCTACCACCATCACAGGACTTCCCGTAAGCCTTGCCATTGCGTCCCGAACGGTGCTTGTCACCGATGGAACGACTGAGGAGATTATTCCCCCCTCGAAGCAGTCAAGGGCAACGCCGTTCAGCTCCAGGACGGTTTTTATCAGCAGGATATATTCCAGTTCGGTGGAGTCACGGTCGGTGGAAAGCCTTTCGATGAACCGTATCTCCTCCCCCTCGAAGCAGCCTATCACGATATTTGAATTTCCTATATCAACAGCAAGGACCATATCTTTACCTCTCCAGTCAACTGTTTAACCGTTTACTCTTTTTTCTCTGTTTATAAGTCTTGCCTTGATAAGAGCCGTTCCGCCTGCGCAGGTAACCAGCGTGCAGACCGCCATTTCTACCAGGGCGTTGACCCCTACATAAGCGCAGATGAACACCAGAATGTTCCTGCCGTTTACCAGTCCCTGAACATAGTCGGTGTTTCCAAAAAGCAGCACCAGAGCCGACATGAACAGCGCAGTGTTCAGAAACGCTGTGGAAAATCCTGCCGCCGCACAGGCGACCGGCGGTTCGGCAAATTTGCTGACGACTTTGTATATAAGCCCTGCCAGAAACCCTACCAGCACCCTTGGCAGGAATCTCTGCACAAAAGCCAATATCGGCGAGATGTTGAACAGTATTTCTCCCATCGGGCTGAGAACTCCTATACCTAAGCACTGCAAAAAGCTCATCAGTCCGAAGACAGCGCCCATTGCCGCTCCCCCTATGGGACCCATAGTCACTGCCGCCAGAGCTATCGGAATGACGTTCAGTGTCACCGACAGCGGGCCTATGGGTATAGTGCCGATGGGGGTAAAGGAAAACAGCAAGACCAGAGCTGTCAGAAATCCCATTACCGTCAGAGATTTGATGTCGATGTTTGTTTTCATGTTAAATTCCTCCTTGTTACTATTCCTTATTCTTCCCGAAAATGAAACTTTCCGTCGGGAATTTCAGGATACAATACAATTTGCAGACGCTTCGCCAAAGACCGCCGTTTCAGCCTGAACGCTCCTCCGATATCGCCTGTTGCCAAAGGCTGATGTGGAGTCTGCGCACTGTCGGTAAGAACAGTTGAACGGTTTAAGTCCGGTTTTGCGCTGCTTGAATATTATATCACTAGTTATCTTTGATTTCAAGAGCAGTTGAACAGTATATTTTTACAAAAAACCAAATCTTTTTTTAACATATTTAAAAGGCATTGTGTTTGGGGGTTGAAAAAACTTTTAATATGTGTTATTATTTAATTGTATCTGTACATATTGCAGGACGAACTTTGTAAGCTTACCGGCTCAGCCTACCGGGGATATATAAATAGTGCGGAGATAATGGTATTTTTCTGAAGAACGGAGCATATCTGGAATGAAAAACCGAACATTGAGATTTCTTACGCTCAGCGTTATATTGGTGTCGCTGGTGTGCGTGCTGATATTTGTTTTTCTGGTGTTCAGTACACGGCGGAAAAACGAGGAGGCCCTCAGCGATGTGGGTCTGATATACATGGCTAATATAAACGAGCAGATAGAGGATCAGTTCACTGCTGCTCTCCACCGGCGTGTGGCTCAGGTGGAAAGCGTGATAAGGATAGTTTCCGAGGGCGACGGAGTTCCCGAATACAGCGAGCTGGTGGCAAGGCTGTCCTCAAATGCGGATATGCTGGGATTTATCAGCTTTGCAATGCTTTCAGACCAGATGGAGCTGGAAAACTTCTATGGGGAAAAGACCGAGTTCATTGACCCGGAGGGCTTCAGGGACGCTGTGACTAACGGAAATAATAAAGTTGCGCTGGGCAGGTCTATAGATACCGGCGACAATGTGGTGCTGGTGGGAATACCTGTCAGCGGCTTTGCAATGGCTGACGGAACTGAACCTATCGCTCTGGTAGCAGGTCTTACTCTGGACGAATTCAATATGCTGCTGACGGTGGACAGCGACTCTTCGCTGGTTCATTCCCATGTTGTCACCAGCGACGGAACATATATCATCAGAAATACCGAGTCTGCGGCGGATAATTACTTCGACAGGATAAAAGAGCTTTTTACCCAGGGGGAAAGCGGCGAGGCTGACGGTTATATAAACAAACTCCGCTCTGCAATGGAAAAAGACCAGGACTACTCGATGGTAATAAACTTCGGGGCTGAGAGACGGCATATCTACTGCACTTCTCTGCCTGATTCTTCCTGGCACCTGATAACGGTAATGCCGTATGGCGCTCTTGATGAGGCTATCAATTCTCTGGGAAGAGAATGGGGGATAGTTTCACTTATCTGCTGCGCCGTGCTGCTTCTGCTTTTCATATTGATATTCGCACTTTATTTCAGAATGACCGGCTCTCAGCTGGACGAACTTTCAAGGGCAAGAGACGAAGCCCTAAGCGCAACTAAGGCAAAGAGCGAGTTCCTCTCAAATATGAGCCACGATATCCGAACGCCTATGAACGCTATCGTGGGAATGACCGCTATCGCCAGCGCAAACCTTGACGACAGACAGCAGCTCCAGAACTGCCTGAAAAAGATATCCATTTCCAGCAGACACCTGTTGGGACTGATAAACGATATACTGGATATGTCCAAGATAGAAAGCGGCAAGATGACTCTGAATATGGAGCAGATATCCCTCAGAGAGGTCATGGACGGGATAGTGAATATCGTCCAGCCGCAGATGAAAGCCAAGGGTCAGCAGTTCAGCGTGAATATATACAATATCTTCTGCGAAGAGGTCTACTGCGACAGCGTAAGGATAAACCAGGTGTTTTTGAACCTTATATCAAACGCCGTCAAGTTCACTCCGAACGGCGGTTCGGTGCAGGTCACAATGTATGAGGAAGCTTCCGATAAGGGGGATAATTACGTCAGGATACACTTTATCGTGAAAGACACCGGCATCGGAATGACCCCTGAGTTCAAAGAAAAGATATTTGAAACTTTCGCCAGGGAAGATAACCTGAGAGTCCATAAGACCGAGGGTACCGGTCTGGGTATGCCTATCACCAAGTTTATCGTTGACGCTATGCAGGGAACTATCAACGTTGAAAGCGAACAGGGCAAGGGAACTGAGTTCCATGTGACGCTTGATCTGGAAAAGGCGCAGGTCAGAGAGGACGAAATGATACTTCCGCCTATCAAAATGCTGGTGGTGGACGACGACCAGATGATGATAGAAGGGGTGATCGAGACCCTGAAAGAAATAGGTATAAACGCCGATTGGGTGCTTAGCGGAGAAGAAGCTATCGCAAGGGTGGAAAAAACTCATAAGGCGAACAACGACTACGAACTTATCCTGCTGGACTGGAAACTTCCCGGTATAGACGGAGTGGAAACGGCAAGACGTATCAGACAGCAGCTCAACGACGATATTCCTATACTGATAATCTCAGCCTACGACTGGAGCGATATCCAGGAGGACGCCCTGGGCGCAGGCGTGAACGGTTTTATCTCAAAGCCGCTGTTTAAGTCCACGCTGTTCTACGGCATAAAGGAATACTCCGGAATGTCCGACGGCGGCGAACAGTCTGCACAGGAGCAGGAAACTTTCCACCTGGAGGGCAAAAGAGTCCTGCTTGCCGAGGATAACGACCTTAACTGGGAAATTGCCGAGGCTTTGCTCACCAGCCAGGGACTGGAGCTTGAAAGAGCTGATAACGGTCAGATCTGCCTGGATATGTTCACGGCTTCAGAATGCGGTTATTACCAGGCGGTGCTTATGGATATAAGAATGCCGGTGATGAACGGCTATCAGGCGGCTGAGGCGATAAGGGCTACAGACCGGGAAGATAACGATATCCCGATCATAGCAATGACCGCCGACGCATTCTCAGAGGACGTGAAAAAATGCCTTGAAAGCGGCATGAACGCCCATATCGCAAAACCTATAGATATTAACGAGGTAATGAAGTTGCTGGAAAAATATATCGCCGGCAACGGCTCAAAATAAAGTTGGAGGAGGATCACAAAATGAGTTTGATCGAGGAACTGAAAGAACTGGGAGCTAATACCGACGAGGCTCTCAACAGGTTTATGAACAACCAGGCGCTTTATGAAAGAATGTTGAGAAAACTGCCGGCTTCGGTCAAGGAGCTGAATGTTATGAAAGCTCTGGAAGAGGGAGATACTGAAACGGCGTTCACTGCCGCCCATACCATAAAGGGAGTTACCGGAAATCTTTCGCTTACGCCGCTTTATCGGGCGTATTCGGATATAGTGGCATACCTTCGGGGAGGAGAACCGGAAAGCGCAAAGGCAGTGCTGGAACGGATACTTCCTCTGCAAAGAAAAATGATACAGTGCATAGAAAAGAACCGCCCGCAGTAATGGAGTTTTAAATAGGCAAATTGGCAATTACCGGCTGATATCACGGACAAAGCGGCGTTTGCTGCGCTTTGGCTGAATTTCATAATTTCAGGAGGAAAAAGTGGAAAAGGCAATATTGATAGTTGACGATGAAGAAATAAACAGAGTTATATTGGCTGAATGTTTCAAGGATAAGTATGAGATAATAGAAGCAAATAACGGTCTGAAAGCGGTGGAGGCTATCGACAGCTCGGATAATATAGCCGCCGTGTTCCTTGACCTTATCATGCCGGAAATGGGCGGAATGGAAGTGCTGAAATATCTCAGGAAGTCCGGAAAAATGGCGCATATACCGGTATTTATAATCACCGCCGCCAACAGCCAGGAAATGCTTATGGAAGCTTACGATCTGGGTGCGGTGGACGTTATCTCAAAACCGTTTATGACAAACTTCCTGAAGTGCCGTGTGGAAAATATTATCGAACTTTACCGCCATAGGAACGAACTGGCAGATATAGTCAAGGAACAGGTGCAGAGACTCAACCAGCTCAACCAGTCGATGGTGGAAACGCTGGCGTCGCTTATCGAGTTCAGGGACTGCGAATCGGGCGAACACGTCAGACGTATGTGCGACCTGACCGATATCCTTATGACTAAAGTAAGCGATATGTTCCCCGAATACCACCTGGAACGGCAGGAGATAGATAAGATAGTCACTTCGGCAGTGCTTCACGATGTGGGAAAAATAGCTATCCCGGACGGAATACTCAATAAGCCCGGCAGGCTTACCAGCGAGGAGTTCGAGATAATGAAACAGCATACCGTCAAGGGCTGCGAGATACTGAGCAAAGTCCCGAATATCCTGGACGACGACGTGTATAACTACAGCTACGATATCTGCCGCCATCACCACGAAAGATGGGACGGCAGAGGCTATCCGGACGGTCTGAAAGGCGACGAGATATCCATCTGGGCGCAGGTGGTGGCAGTGGCTGACGTTTACGATGCGCTGACTTCCCCAAGAGTGTATAAGTCGGCGTTTGACCACGAGACCGCAGTTAAAATGATCTATAACGGCGAGTGCGGAACGTTTAACCCCAAGGTGCTGGAAGCGTTCGGCAACTGTATGGATCAGATAATCCGCAGAAACGACTGATAATAAAACTGTTAAGCTCCGCCGTTCGGCAGTCAGCGACTGAAACGAACGGCGGTATTTTTCGCAGAGAGAGGGAAATTTGCCGGAACTGCAAAACCGCTCTTGAAATCGTAACAAATATCATGTATAATTAATATTGTATTATTATGAGTGTCAGAGAAACGACGATTAGGAATGAGGCATTGAAATGTGTGGTTTTACCGGGTTTACCAATTATATAGCAGACAATGGCGCCGTCCTTGAAAAAATGATGGACCGCATACGCCACAGAGGTCCCGACTCAGACGGAAAGTACGTTGACGGCAAGGTGGCAATGGGATTCAGGAGGCTTTCTATCATAGACCTTTCCGAAAACGGCAGCCAGCCGATATTCAATGAGGACAGATCTGTGGTGATAACCTTTAACGGCGAGATCTATAACTATAAACAGCTCAGGGAGGAACTTTCCGCAAAGGGACATATCTTCTCCACCAATACCGATACCGAGGTGCTCGTCCACGGCTATGAGGAGTGGGGCAGAAGGAAACTGCTGCACAAGCTGAGAGGAATGTTCGCATTCGTCATCTTCGATAAGAAAAAAGACAGGCTGTTCGGCGCAAGGGATTTCTTCGGCATAAAGCCGCTGTATTACGCTTTCATGGGAAAGACCTTTATGTGGGGAAGCGAAATAAAAAGCTTTTTGGATCACCCGGATTTCAAAAAGGAACTGAACGAGACCGCTTTGGAAAATTACCTGACTTTCCAGTATAGCCCTACGGCGGAAACTTTCTTTAAAAATGTGTATAAACTGCCGGCGGCACATTGCTTTACATATGAAAACGGAAAAATGGAAGTGACACGCTACTGGGAGATAAAATTCAACGAGGACGGCAAACCTCAGCTGGAGGACTGGGTGAACAGTATCTCTGAAGTCTTTAAGAACTCTGTGGAAGCCCATAAGATAGCCGACGTGGAGGTGGGAAGCTTCCTCTCCAGCGGAGTGGATTCCAGCTATGTGGCTGCGGTGGCTGACGTGGATAAGACCTTTACCGTGGGCTTTGGCGAGGACGAACGCTATAACGAGATAGGCTACGCAAAGGAATTTTCCAAGTATATAGGCAAGGAAAATACCTCCGAGGTGATAGACCCTGTGGAATATTGGGGCAACTTCCCGAAAATACAGTACCATATGGACGAACCTCTTGCTGACCCTGCAGCAGTGGCGTTGTTCTTCGTGTGCAGACTGGCGGCAAGAAAAGTGAAAGTCGTGCTTAGCGGAGAGGGCGCAGACGAGATTTTCGGCGGCTATAATATCTACCATAATCCGGACGATATGGCGGCTTATAACAAGATACCACGCTTTATAAGAAAGGGTATCGGCGCAGTGGCTGAACATCTTCCCCATAAGCATGGAGTAAACTTCCTGATAAGAGGTTCAAAGGACCTGGAGGAACGCTTTATCGGAAACGCCTATATGTTTTCTGAAAAGGAACGCAAGGAGCTGCTAAAAATTACTACCGACGCCCCCGATGCGG
>CANRLY010000022.1 GCA_947631585.1 uncultured Clostridia bacterium | reverse complement strand
CTTGGGGTACATTCCCACCGGGGTGGCGTTTATAAGCAGACCGTAATCCTGTCGGGGTATCTGACCGTTCAGGACTATGTTCATCTTTGCGCCGGGGTCGAGGGCAAGTATCTCTTTTCTTGCCTGTTCTGCCAGAGGAAGGTCGCTTTCCAGAACGGCGACAGTCAGGTCGGCTCCTGCAAGGGCGGATTCTATCGCAGCCATTCTGCCGACTCCTCCGCAGCCCACCAGCAGGACTTTTCCTCCCAGGTCTGCGCCCAGAGCCTGAACAGCCCTGATAAAGCCGTCGCAGTCGGTGTTGTAGCCGGTGGTCTTTCCGTTCTTTACGTCCACGCAGTTCACAGAGTTGTAGCGTTTTGCCGAGGGCGCAAGCTCGTCCAGAAAGTCTATCACCGCCATTTTATGGGGTATGGTGATGTTGTAGCCGTTCAGGGAATTAAGGTATGAGACCTTTTCCGGAAGCTGCTCTCTGGGCGCTTCCACCAGCTCATAGGACCATTCCCTGCCCTTGAGCCTGAACAGGCTCTCATGTATCGGCGGAGACATGGTGTGACCCAGAGTCTCACCTAAAAGGGCGAATTTTCGGGACATTTATATCATCTTCCTTTCGGTTATGCTGAAATGCTGAAATTTACAGCCGGATAGTTACTTCTCTTTCGGTGGGGATATACTGCCGCAGCCTGACCCCAGTCATGCCGAACATCTTCTTTGAGGCTTTTACCCCGTCCGAGTCGGCGTACTTGTCGTCCATGTAGACTACTTCCTTTATTCCGCACTGGATAATGGCTTTGGCGCACTCGTTGCAGGGGAAAAGCGAAACGTAGATCCTGGCGTTTTTAAGCAAGCCGATGGAGCTGTTGAGAATGGCGTTAAGTTCCGCATGGCAGACAAAAGGATACTTTGTGTCGAGAAAATCGCCTTCTCTTTCCCAGGGCATAAGGTCGTCGCCGCAGCCGGTGGGCATACCGTTGTAGCCCATGGAAAGTATCTTGTTGTCAGGGGAGACTATGCAGGCGCCCACCTGAGTGTTGGGGTCTTTGCTCCTCTGGGCGGAAAGCAGGGCTATACCCATGAAATATTCGTCCCAGGAAAGATGATCGGACCTTTTCATAAACAAGACCTCCTTGGTTCAGACAATGGCGATCCCCTTGGTCTTTTCCAGGGAATCCATGTTTTCTATGTTGGTTATCGTTACGCCCTTGAGGGTCTTTTTCACCAGACCGGAAAGCACCCTGCCGGGGCCCAGTTCGATATAGGTATCGTAGCCGTCAGCCGACATGGCTGCCAGTTCGGAAGTGAACTTCACAGGGGAAACTATATGTTTTGCAAGAAGTGTCGGCATATCTGAAAAGTCGGTGAGTTTTCCGCCGGTGACGTTTGAATAGAAGTCGCAGGCAGGAGCTGAAAAGCTCACGCTCTCAGCGGTCCTGACAAACTCCTCCGCTGCGCTTCTCATCAGTTCTGAATGAAATGCGCTGGCAACGTTCAGTTTTACCGCTCTGGCTTTTTTCTGTGCAAAAGCTGCCGCTGCGGTTTCACAGGCGGCGGAATCACCGGCAATGACCGTCTGCACGGCGGAGTTGTAGTTCACCGGTACTACATATCCGTCTGTTTCAGCGCAGACCTGCTCTACTTCTTCGGCGGGAAGCCCGATTATTGCGTACATAGAACCGTCGTTTTCCTCAGCGGCTCTCTGCATAGCCCCTGCCCTTGCCTTTATGAGCCTGAAGCCGTCCGCCCTGGAGACCATTCCTGAAGCGGTCATGGCGGCGTATTCTCCCAGCGAATGACCAGCCACTCCGTCAAAGCTTATGCCCGAAGCCTTTGCAGCCTCAAAAGCTGCCAGCGAGCAAGCCATTATCGCCGGCTGGGAATTGGCGGTCTTGCCAAGAAGCTCCTCCGGACCGTCAAAGCACAGCTTTGCGATATCCTGCCCCATGACCTCCGAAAGCTCCCCGAACAGCGTTCTTGCGCCCTCGAAGTTGTCGTAAAGTTCCTTAGCCATTCCCACATACTGAGAACCCTGTCCGGAAAACAGAAAAATATTCTTTGCCATAGTTTACTCTCCTTTTATATGAAAAAATGCTTTAGCCGACTGCCGCAGGAAAATTTATTAACAAAATCTTATTGACCTGAGAGACGATTTGGAGTATAATAAGAAATGATACCCTGCTTTGGCATTGGAATGTGCGGAATGTTACGGCGGACTTTTGCCGTACAAGGTCTATTATAACACATAAGTTGACAAACCGCAAGCAGGTTTTGACATAGTTTACCTATAATTTTGATCCGGAGGGATAAAAATGACAGGAATCAGGATACTTGGCACAGGCAAATGCGTGCCGGAAAATTACGCCGTCAATGAGGATTATTCCAGGATAGTTGAGACCAACGACGAGTGGATAACCTCCAGGACGGGGATAAAGAAACGCCACCTCACCAGCGGAGAGCCTACCTTTTATCTGGCTGCAAATGCGTCCAGGCAGGCGGTGGAAAGAGCCGGGATACGTCCCGACCAGTTGGGACTGATAATCGCCACCACCATAACCCCGGACTATTATACGCCGTCCGTTTCCTGCATGGTGCAAAGGGAGCTGGGGGCTTCCTGCATGACGATAGATGTGAACTGCGCCTGTTCGGGCTTTGTTTACGGGCTGGACATGGCGATGCGCTATCTTGCCACCGACGATGATATAAAGTACGTTCTGGTGGTATCCGCTGAGGAACTTTCCAAGATCACCGACTACACTGACAGGTCTACATGCGTGCTGTTCGGGGACGGCGCAGGAGCAGTGGTAGTTGAAAAGGACGAAAACGCCCTTTATGCCAGCCATTTGGGTGCGGACGGAAACGGCGCCTGCACTCTTATGGCAAGGAATCTGACTACTATGAATCCATTTGTGAAACAGCCGGTGAAGATAGATGAAAAAATGCCGGAGGGCAACAAACACTGTCTTTATCAGGACGGCAAAGAGGTCTATAAGTTCGCAACAAGGATACTCCCCGAAGCGGTAAACGCCTGCTGCGAAAAAGCCGGTATAGAAGTGGGTCAGCTGGACCGTATCATACCCCATCAGGCGAATTACCGCATAATCGAAACGGCAGCGAAGCACCTGGGAGTGGAGATGGACAGGTTCTTCCTGAACCTTCAGGAATACGGGAACACTTCCAGTGCGTCAGTGCCGCTGGCGTTCTGCGAAGCGGTGGAGACCGGCGCTGTGAAAAGGGGCGACAAGATCTGCTTTGTGGGATTCGGAGCAGGGCTTACTTTTGGCGGAATAGTGCTTGAATACTAAGAATAAGGAGTTTTTGATATGACGACGAAAAAAACCAGAGTAACGGAACTTCTCGGAACGCAGTACCCTCTTATCCAGGGGGGAATGGCGTGGGTGGCTGAATCCACTCTTGCGGCAGCGGTCTCAAACGCAGGGGGACTGGGTCTTATCGCCGGAGGTTCTGCGCCTATAGACTACCTGAGAGATCAGATAAGAAAGACCAAGGCGGCAGCTCCGGGAAAGCCGTTTGGCGTAAATATAATGCTTATGAGCCCTAACGCCGAGGAACTGGCAAAACTTGTAATCGAGGAACAGGTGCCGGTAGTGACTACAGGCGCAGGAAATCCCGGAAAGTTCATGCCTGCCTGGAAAGAAGCAGGGATAAAGGTGATCCCTGTGATACCTTCGGTGGCTCTGGCAAAGAGAATGGAAAGAGCAGGCGCAGACGCAGTTGTGGCTGAGGGAACAGAGTCGGGCGGACATATAGGCGAGAATACTACCATGTGCCTTGTGCCGCAGGTGGTCGATGCGCTGGAGATACCTGTTATCGCAGCCGGCGGTATTGCGGACGGCAGGGGTGTTGCGGCTTCCTTTATGCTGGGGGCTGAGGGAGTGCAGATAGGAACAAGGTTCCTGGCTTCGGAGGAATGTCAGATACACTCCACCTATAAGCAGCTGGTCATAGACGCAAAAGACACCGATAATATAGTTACCGGAAGAACTACCGGTCACCCTTGCAGAAATATAAAGACAAAGTTTTCAAAAAGGCTGGCAAGCGGCGAAATGAGCGGAGATATAACTCCGGAGGAGTTTGAGAACATCACCCTGGGTTCGCTGAGAAAAGCCGTTCAGGACGGCAATCTTGAGGAAGGCTCGTTCCTGTGCGGACTTATCGCCGGAATGATAAAGGACGTAAAGCCCTGCAAGGATATCGTAGAAGAGATAATGGCGCAGGCGGAAAAACTTCTCTCTGAGTGAACAGGGGAGCAAGCGGTACAGTAAGGCAGGAGATGAGGCAATGCCGGGTTGTATGGTACACATAGCGGTGGCGGATAAGATAGCCGCCGGCAGACTTGGGGCTGATATGGCAGAGCCGGAACAGTTCCTGGCAGGAAATATAGCTCCCGACGCTATCCACGCAAGAGAGGGCTTCACAAGGGATATGAAACGCCATACCCACCTGAAAGACGGCATACATGACAAGGATTTTCTGAGCGGTGAGAACACGAAGGCGTTTTATCAGAGACTGGAAAACTTCATTGAAAAATACTGCCGCAGAAAGCAGGAAAAACACGACCTTTACTGCGGATATGTCTCCCACCTGCTCACCGACAGGCTTTTTATCGAAACGGTGAGAGAAGATTTTGTCAGGGATATGAAAAAGCTGGGCGTTGAACAGAACGATATGGAATTTTTCAGGAAGATATCCTTTGATCTGGATAACATAGACGCAAGGATATCGGCGGAATATAAGTTTGAGAACCAGCCTGCCGCAATGCTGCGGAAAGCTGACTGCTGCGATATCGGCGACCTGCTTGCCGCCGATGAGGTAAAACGCAGCAGAGGCTGGGTCTTGTGGAACTTTTTCTCCGGCGGAAAACAGTATGAAACGCCGGTGTTTATCCCTTATGAAAAGGTGATGGATTTTATTGAAACAGCCGCAGTTCAGGTCTCAGAGCGGCTGACGGGATACGGTCTTTATTAAATTTGACGGAGGTATAGATCATGAAAAGAATGTTGGCGCTGCTGGCTGCGGTGACCTTGCTGCTGGCTTCCTGCGCATCAAAGAATGACAGTTCGTCTGAAAACTCGTCAGACGGCGGAGCGGCAAATAATTCCGCCGGTACTGAAAGTTCCTCTGAGGCTGAAAGCTCCTCCGAGCCGGAAAGCTCTTCTGAGGAAGAACCAAAAGAGCCTCGCAGCGTGAAAGTAATGCCTTACGGCGATTCCATAACGGACGGATTCTGGCTGGAGGGCGGCTACAGGGTGACCCTCTGCAATATGCTGGAGGAAAACGGACTTTCACAGTATGTGGATATGGTGGGAAGAAAAAACAGCGGAGACTGCTATGACGGCGACCACAACGGCTATACGGCGTTTGCTATAGACAGGATATTGCCTGCCGATTCGGTGACAGGCTCACGGTCGGGACTGCTTATGCAGGCTGACAAGCTTCTGGAGGAAAGCCAGCCGGACGTGGTGCTGCTCCAGATAGGAACGAACGATATACTCAGCCTTTACGACCTTGAACATATAGGCGACAGGCTTGAAACGCTTGTGGACAAGGTGCTTGCCGCTCTGCCGGAGGACGGTATGCTCTTTCTTGCGACCATCACCTGCATGGACGCCACCGACAATACCTATATCCCGGCGGAATACTTTACAGTTGAAGATATGGACAAGTACGTTGACGACTACAATCAGGTGATAAAAGATCTGGTGGAAAAGAAAAAGTCGGAGGGCAAAAATATAGAGCTTGCAGACGTGGGCAGCGTTATCACCAAAGAGGATCTGTATGACGGCGTTCACCCAAGCGAGGAAGGTTACAAGAAAATAGGCGAATTCTGGTATGATATCATAAAGGACTTCATAGAACAGTAATATATGTAAACGGAGGTTTGTTTGAATGGCAGCTGCAATTATCACCGGCTCTGCAAGAGGAATAGGGGCGGCTATCGCTCTGAGACTTGCAAAGGACGGCTACGACATAGCGCTCAACGATATTTCGGAAGCTATGTTTGAAAGCAACGATATCGTTGAAAAGATAACCGCACAGGGCGTGAAATGCGAAAAGTTCATAGCGGACGTTTCAAAGTATTCAGACTGTGAGGCTATGGTCAAGGCGGTGAAAGATACTTTCGGGAGCATTGATGTGCTGGTGAACAACGCCGGTATCACAAGAGACGGTCTTATGGCAAGAATGGCTGAGGAACAGTACGATCTGGTAATCTCGGTGAACCAGAAAAGCGTTTTTAATATGATGAAGCTGGTGGGAAACGTCATGATGAGACAGAGAAGCGGCAGGATAGTGAACCTTTCCTCTGTGGCAGGCGTTTACGGCAACCCGGGACAGATAAATTATTCCGCTTCAAAAGCCGCTATCATCGGCATGACTAAAACTGTGGCGAAAGAGCTTGGCTCACGAGGGGTGACCTGCAATGCGGTAGCTCCCGGATTTATAAAAACGCCCATGACCGATAAGCTCACCGACGAGCAGAAAAAAGCCATGATAGACCTTATCGCTATGAAACGCTACGGCGAGGTGGAGGAGATAGCAGGAGTAGTTTCTTTCCTGGCTTCAAAGGACGCAAGTTACGTTACCGGGCAGGTCATTGAGATCTCCGGCGGACTTATGATGTGAAAAATGCGCTATTGAGGGGTGTTCAGATGAAAAGAGTAGTAATTACGGGAATGGGAACGGTCAATCCGCTGGGAAAAAGCGTTCCTGAGTTCTGGAAAAATATAAAGGCAAACAAACTGGGCTTTTCCTATATCGACCAGTTCGACAACAGCGACTTCGATATCAAATTCGTGGGAGCGGTAAAGGATTTTGACAGTTCTTCCGTGATCGAAAAAAAAGAAGCCAGAAGAATGGACAGGTTCACGCAGTTTGCAGTGTATGCGGCTGACGAGGCTCTCAGGGACAGCAATACGAAGTTTGAGGATCTGGATCCTTTCAGGGTCGGAGTGATCGTGGGAGCAGGTATCGGAGGACTTCAGCAGATAGAGCAGGAACATACAAAGTTTCTGGAAAAAGGTCCTGACAGGATATCGGTGTTCTTCGTGCCTATGATGATAGCCAATATGGCAGGGGGAATGATCTCCATGCGGACCGGCTTCAAAGGGGCTAACTTCCCGATAGTGACAGCCTGCGCTTCCGGTTCTCACGCTATAGGAGAGGCTTTCAGAAAGATAAAGGACGGCTACCTGGACGCTTGTATCGCCGGCGGAAGCGAAGCGGTCATAACCAAGTTCACGCTGGGCGGATTCAATAATATGAAGGCTCTTTCCAAATCGGACGACCTGACAAAATGCTCCACACCCTTTGACGCCGAGCGTCAGGGCTTCGTGCTGGGAGAAGGCTCCGGAATACTGGTGCTGGAGGAGCTGGAACACGCCAAGGCAAGAGGAGCTAAGATATATGCTGAGATATGCGGTTACGGCGCAACCGGCGACGCTTACCACATGACAAGCCCCGATCCGGAGGGTCTGGGTTCTGCAAAGGCGATAGAGCTTGCTTTGGAAGAAGCCGGCGTTTCCCCTGAACAGGTGGACTACATCAACGCCCACGGAACTTCTACCGGACTTAACGACAAGTACGAGACCAAGGCGATAAAACTTGCTCTGGGCGAACAAGCCGCCCACAAGACGGCGGTCAATTCCACCAAGTCTATGATAGGTCACCTGCTGGGAGCGGCTGGAGCAGTGGAAGCGATAGTTACCGCTCTGTCGGTGAAAGAGGACTTTATCCACAGGACTATGGGTTACGAACACCCTGACCCTGAGTGCGACCTGGATTACGTTACCGAGGGCAACAGGGAAACAAAGGTAGATGTGGCTCTTTCAAATTCGCTGGGATTCGGCGGACACAACGCTACTTTGTGCTTTAAGAAATATGTTGACGGGGAGGAACGGTCATGAGCTGGATAGGTTTTAAGGCGACTTTTGAGAATATCGAAAAGCTTTGCGATATAGTAGACAGCAGAGAACTTGAGGAAATTTCCATAAAGGAAAAAAACGAGGACAGCTGTATCGAGATAACCATAAAGGGAAAGAAATGCCCTCCGCCTCCGCCTGTTGGGGTCATGCCGGCTGCGGCTGCTGCTCCGGCGGCAAAGAGCGAAGCTCCCTGCGAGGAACAGGTCAGCGGCAATGTGGTGAAAAGCCCGATAGTCGGAACTTTTTATGCGGCTTCTGCGCCTGATAAGCCCCCGTTTGTAAAGGTGGGTCAGCAGGTAAAACAAGGGGACGTGCTGTTTATCATCGAGTCCATGAAAGTCATGAACGAGGTGCAGAGCGAATTTGACGGAGTTGTCAAAGAGATAAAGGTCAATAACGGCGATGCGCTGGAGTTCGATCAGCCGGTAATGATAATCGGATAACAGGAGGGAACTCAGATGGCAGTAGTCCTGAACAAGGAACAGATAAAGGAAATAATCCCCCACAGAGAGCCGTTTTTGCTCATAGACGAGGTGAATGAGCTGGAAGTGGGAAAAAGAGTCAAGGCGACTAAATATATAAAAGAGGACGATTTCTGGTTCAAGGGGCATTTCCCTGAATACCCGGTGACTCCCGGCGTGCTGATGGTGGAAATGTGCGCTCAGGCAGGGGCGGTGGCGCTGCTTGCCCTTCCTGAAAACAAAGGAAAGATCGGGTTCTTCGGCGGAATAAACAACTGTAAGTTCCGCCAGCAGGTAGTGCCGGGAGACAAACTGGATATAGAAGTTGAGATAGTCAGGGTAAAAGGACCTATCGGCGTGGGACAGGCGGTCGCTTCGGTGAATGGCAAAAAAGCGGTCTCGGCAGAGATCACATTTGCGATCAAGTGACCGGTCTTTCGGCTTTAAGACAGAAATTTTCGGAAAGGTGAAATCCGTATGTTCAAAAAAGTTTTGATCGCAAACAGAGGAGAGATAGCTGTTCGGGTGATACGGGCGTGCCGTGAACTGGGACTGCATACCGTGGCGGTGTATTCCACGGCGGACAGGAACGCTCTTCACGCTAAGATCGCCGACGAGGCAGTGTGTATAGGTCCTGCCGCAAGCAAGGACAGCTACCTTAATATGAAAGCGATCATCTCCGCCTGCGAGGTGACGGGAGCCGATGCGGTTCACCCGGGGTTCGGGTTTCTTTCCGAGAACGCCGCTTTTGCCAGAATGTGCGGAAAATGCGGCATAAAGTTTATAGGTCCAAGACCTGAGAGCATAGAGATGCTGGGGGATAAGGCTACCGCCAAGGAAACTATGAAAGAAGCCGGAGTGCCGGTAGTGCCGGGGTCTGACGGAGCAGTGAACAATATCGACTACGCCCACGACCTTGCCGGCAAGATAGGCTACCCGGTCATGGTGAAGGCTTCTGCCGGCGGCGGCGGACGAGGCATAAGAGTGGTAAATTCAGAAGGGGAACTGGAAAACCAGATCAATGCCGCCAAGCAGGAGGCTCTTGCCTGCTTCGGGAACGATGAGATCTATATCGAGAAGTTTATAGAACTTCCCAAACATATCGAGATACAGATACTTGCGGACGAGCAAGGGAATGTTATACATCTGGGGGAAAGAGACTGCTCAATGCAGAGGCGCAACCAGAAAGTTCTGGAGGAAACGCCGTCTCCGGTCATGACCGACGAGCTTCGGGAGAAAATGGGCAGGTCGGCAGTGGCGGCGGCAAAGGCTTGCGGCTATGTGAACGCCGGTACTATCGAGTTTCTGGTGGATAAACAGGGCAACTACTATTTCATGGAAATGAACACCCGTATCCAGGTGGAACACCCGATAACCGAGGCGGTCACCGGGGTGGACCTTGTAAAGGAACAGCTTCTTATCGCTATGGGCAAGGAACTTTCCTACCGGCAGGAAGATATCGCCGTCAGGGGACACGCCATCGAGTGCCGCATAAACGCCGAAAACCCCAAGCTGAACTTCCGCCCATCGCCGGGAACTATAAAAAACCTGCATATTCCCGGAGGATTCGGCGTAAGAATAGACAGTGCGGTGTATCAGGGTTACCAGATACCGCCATACTATGATTCCATGATCGCAAAACTGATAGTCTATGCGCCTACCAGAGACGAGGCTATTGCAAAAATGAAATGGGCGCTTTCGGAATTTATAGTGGACGGAGTGGCAACTAATATAGACTTTCAGCTGGCTCTTATCAGGAGCGAGGGCTTTGAAAAGGGCGACTACGATAACGGCTACCTCGGGCGTACCGAGCTGAAATACTAGGATCAGGAGGGATAAATGGTGCTTGAGGACTTGTTTTCCGTTGTAAAGACAAGATTCAACGGAGACCAGAAAGACGAGGAAAAAAAGAAAACCGATATTCCCAAAGATCTGATGTTCAAATGCCCAAGATGCTCAAACGTGGCGTTTATGGACGATTTTGTGGCTATCGGAAAGATCTGCCCCAACTGCGGCTACCACGCCAGACTGTCGGCGGCGGAAAGGCTGGAGGTCACTGCCGATAAGGGAAGCTTCAAGGAATTTGACGGTGGAATGATCTCCAAAAACCCCATCGGCTTTGACGGCTACCCTGAAAAGCAGGAGGCGCTCAGGGCAAAGACCGGTCTTAAAGATGCGGTCATAACGGGAGAGGCGACTATCCACGGCGAAAAACTGGTGCTGGGGATAATGGATTCAAACTACATGATGGCTTCTATGGGAAGCGTAGTGGGAGAGAAGATCACCAGGGCGTTTGAGTACGCTACTGAAAATAAACTGCCTATAGTTATTTTTACCTGCTCAGGCGGCGCAAGAATGCAGGAGGGAACTATTTCTCTTATGCAGATGGCTAAGACCTGTGCGGCGGCTCAGAAGCACAGCCAGTCGGGGGGACTTTATATAACAGTAATGACCGACCCGACTACAGGAGGAGTCACGGCGTCTTTCGCATCGGTGGGGGATATAATCATCGCCGAGCCGAAGGTGCTTATAGGATTCGCCGGCAGAAGAGTCATCGAGGGAACTATAAAACAGCGGCTGCCGGACGACTTCCAGTCGGCGGAGTTTTTGCTGGAACATGGGTTTGCAGATATGATAGTCGAAAGGAGACGGCTGCGCAGGACCATAGCCCACCTGATAAGACTTCACAAGACCGATAGCCGAGAAACAGGAAACGGAGGAACGCATCTATGAACGATCTGACAGCCAGCGAGCGTCTTGACCTGATAAGGAACAAAAACCGACCTACTGTCAGGGATTATATTCCGCTGCTGTTCGATGACTTCTTTGAACTGCACGGCGACAGGCTTTACGGAGACGACGGCGCAGTTATCGGAGGGATAGGCTATTTCAAGGGAATGCCGGTCACGGTGATAGCAACGGTAAAAGGCAGGAACCTTGAGGAAAATAAGGCTTCAAACTTCGGTATGCCCCACCCGGAGGGCTACAGAAAAGCGCTCAGGCTTGCCAAGCAGGCGGAAAAATTCCAAAGACCGGTCATCTGCCTGGTGGATACTTCCGGGGCGTTTTGCGGAATAGAAGCGGAGCAGAGAGGTCAGGGGGAAGCGATAGCAAGGAACCTGATGGAGTTTTCCTCTTTGAAAACGCCGATAATAACCGTTATCCTGGGAGAGGGCGGCAGCGGAGGAGCTCTTGCGCTGGCGGTCTGCGATGAGCTTGCCATGCTGGAAAACGCACTTTATTCGGTCATTTCCCCAAGAGGGTGCGCCTCGATACTGTGGAAGGACGCTTCCAGAGAAAAGGAAGCCTGCAATGTGCTGAAGATAACCGCAGAAGATCTGACCGGTTTCGGCATCTGCGACCACATAATAGAAGAAGCAGTGGGAGGAGCGCAAAACGGCCCTGAACAGACGGCTGAAAACATTTCTGAGTATATTTGTGAAGCTCTTGAAAGAAAAATGAAAAAAAGTCTTGACGAATTGCTAAATGAACGTTATACTAAGTTTAGAAAGATCGGAGAGTTCAGTGAGATCTGATTTTTTCAAAGCGTTGCAGAAAGCAAGATCCTGCAATAGTTAAATTACCTATGATGGGAGGTTATCTGGATATGGTTTTTGATAAGGTGAAAGAGATCATTGTCGATCAGCTGGACGTTGATGAGGACAAGGTCACTCTTGAGGCTTCGATAACCGAGGATCTCGGAGCTGATTCTCTTGACGTTGTGGATCTGGTAATGTCCTTTGAGGACGAGTTCGGCATTGAGATCTCTGACGATGAGGTCGCTAATGTAAAGACAGTCGGCGATATCGTAAAGCTTATAGAAGCATGATCGACTTGCAAAATTAGCCAAATGAAAAGAAATACCCTTCCCATTTTCGGGAAGGGTTATTTTTTGCTGTAAGCGAACGGCTGCCGTCAGTTCCAGACGCTGTCCCCAAGCGATGAGATGAACGCAGTAAGTTCCTCAGACATCTCACGCTGCTCCGCTATACGGGGGTGACCGGGAGTCGCAGAGCCGTTTCTTGTGAACATATGATGGAATATCTTTCCGTCGGGGACAAGCCCGTCGTTTACCAGCTCGTTTCTTATCTCATCGATGGCTTTGTCCCACTCAGGGTCGTGGCATAAAACAGTAGTCATGAGAATAAACATCGGGTCGCCGTAATGGGAACGCAGATCTAACAGGACTTCTTTGTAGCGGCTTTTCCATTTGCTGCGGTAAGCAGGGTCGTGAATGTCAAAGTCGGCTTTGCCCTCGTTGTGGCAGTCGTTCTGCCCGAAAGCAAATATCACCAGATGGGGAACAAAAAGCGAAAAATCCCACTGGGAAAGTCCCCCCTCCGGGAAGTAGCAAAGCTTGTCGTAGGTGGATTCAACGCCGATAAAATCAGGATAATGGTAGTATCCGCTGCCGTCAAACAGGGCTATTCCCCCTTGGGAATTGTTGTGCAGCTCTGCGCCAAGGTTTCTTGCCGTGATGGAAGCGTAAGACCCCCACGAGTTGTCAAACACGCCGTTGTGATCTTCGGGGTCGCATTTGCCCTCGTAACCGTAAGCCTCACAGACTGCCCCTGCGGATACCGAGTCCCCGAATACCTCTATCCGCCTGGACGGCCTCTCAGGCGGCGGCAGCAGCTGAGCGCTGCCGGCTATCTCAAAGCCCAGAAATTCGTAATAATGCGTGGCGTCCTGCCGTTTGAAGAAGATGAGCGAATGTGCCTTGTCCTCCTCCAGCCCTTGTGCCAGCGTGAGGGTGATGTCCTCTTCTTTCTGCTCGAACCGAACCTTTGACTGAACGCCGTCGCAGATAACGCCTAGTTCCATGATATTGTAAAAACGGTGGTTCCTGATGACCGCAGTAACTCCGCTGCCTTTGAAGTTCATTCTCACAAAACTTCCGGCATAGTAAAAAACAGGTCTTTCCTGCTGGGAAAAGTCTATCCTGCCGCAGTAGTAAAGTCTGTCGTCAGATGGCGAAACAAACATATAATCAGTCCTTTCTTGATATCCGGTCAGAATAATTTTAACATGGACGGCAATAAAGTCAAGACGTTAAACGTTTACAATTTTAAATTTTTTTTAAATCCCTTGAAAAGGGGGAAGCAAAGGTCTATAATTAATACTGAACGCAGACGTCCATGGGTGTCTGTATTTGATCGCAGGATATGAAATTTTAAAGAAAGAGGGATCTTAAAGTGAAGAAAAAAACTTACAGTTTACGTTCGGCGCTGGCAGTTGCGGCAGCGGTAGTTCTGACCTTTTCCACTGCAATGCTCAGCGGCTGCGGCAAGGACGATTCATCTTCAGAGTCTTCCGGAAGCTCAGACGGCAGTTCCCAGACGACGGCTGAAAACGACAGCAGTTCCCAGACGGACGACAGCGAAAGCAGTTCCGACGACGGATCTCAGCAGGGAGGCGCAGAAGATTTGAAAGCTCCTGTAGCAGATGGAAAAATTGAAATGAAAGACCTTCCCACTGAAAACATGGTAACACGTTCGGTGCTCAGGGAAGGCGACAAGTCAAGGCTTGCCGCAAAACTGAAAAAAGCGACTTCCGGCGATAAGGAGATGTTCAAGATCTGCTATCTTGGCGACTCCATAACCGCAGGTTCGTCCGCTTCCAGCAGCAACCAGTATACAAATGTACTTAAAAGCTGGATGGTAGATAACGTGAGCTACTATATCGATTGCCAGAACGCAGGCATAGGTGCTACCGATTCTTATCTGGCAGTTCACCGTGCGCAGAGAGATGTTCTTGACAACCAGCCGGAAATAATCTTCATCGAGTTCATAAACGACACAGACAACGATTTCTACAAGGCGGCAATGGACAGCCTGGTGAGAAAATGCCTTTCTGCTGAAAACGCTCCGGCGGTAATTCTTGTGGAAATGACTATGGAGGACGGAACTTGTCCGCAGAACATTCATTCCCAGATAGCGGAAACTTACGACCTGCCGGTCATCTCCTACCACGATGCGGTGCTGCCGGAAGTGCAGGCGGGAAATATCCAGTGGAAAGATATTTCGCCGGATAATATTCACCCGAACGATGACGGCCATAAAATGCTGGGAAAATTGTTGGTAAGCTATATCGACAGCGTTATTAAAGATCTTGACAATATCGACACCGACAATATCAGCACGGAACTGCCTGAGTCTCCTACAGGAGATGTTTACGCAAACGCACAGCTTGCCAACAGAGACAGCGAGACTGTCAATGTCACCGATGAGGGAACTTTCACCGAGTCAGTGGATTTCCAGAGCTACTTTAACAAAGGCTGGGGAACAAGAAGCGGCGGAAGCATGACTTTTGAAGTTGAGGCAAGAAACATAGGCTTTGTTTATAACAAGAACGTAGACGGAACATATGGCTCGATAGTGGTCAATGTAGACGGCGAGGACGTAAAGACCATCAACGGCGACTTCCCCGGCGGCTGGGGTTCATACGCCTGCTCTGAGGAAGTGTACAGTTCCGATGAGACTGCCAAGCACACCGTAACAGTTACGGTCATAGACGGCGACAAGCAGAACTTTGATATTTACAGTATGCTCATCTCCTGATGGTCGATAAACGGTTTTGTGGTACGGTACGATTTGTTAGGATCGAATGTGTCCGATCGGTAAATTGAGGTTCGAGGTGGAATAATGGCATCGAGTAAAGAATATTTAGAATTTATTTTAGGGCAATTATCCGAATTAGATGAAATTACATATCGGGCTATGATGGG
>CANRLY010000021.1 GCA_947631585.1 uncultured Clostridia bacterium | reverse complement strand
GAAGTGCTTGTTATCTGTAAATTTCGCTGTTTTTCCGATATCCCTTTTTCTTATCGGGAAGATCAGTTTTCCAGCTTTGAAAGCTGTGTGAGGGCTATTGTAACAGGCGTTTCCCTGCCGAACATGGACACTGCTATCAGCGCAGTCTGCGCTTCCAGGTCTATGCTCTTGACAGTTCCCGTCATGCCGTCCACCGAGCCGCCCTTGATGGACACCTGGTCGCCGGCTTTGATATTCGTTTCTACCACTGCTCTGCCGGAAGATTCCACTCCCAGAGCGGCGACTTCCTTATCGGTCAGCGGCACCGGTCTCGATCCCGGTCCCACGAAGCCTGTACAGCCTGTGGTATTCCTTACGATATACCAGCTTTCGTCTGTAAGCACCATTTTCACCAGCACATAGCTGGGAAACAGCTTTCTTTCGACCTCAACGGTCTTATTGTCACGGATCTCCGTAACTGTTTCCATGGGAATATTGACTTCTTCGATCAGGTCCTGGAGCTTCTGGTTCTCAACCACCTTGACTATGCTGTCAGCGACCTTTTTTTCATATCCTGAATAAGTATGGATAGCATACCATTTTGCCGAGTCCGCCATTTGACAACCTCCCCTGTGAAACTTAACCGCCTATCCCTATGAGCTTATCGATCACGAATCCCAGTCCGGTATCAATGCCCGCCAGGAACAGTCCTACTACGATCATTACTGCCAGAACTATACCGGTGTTGTTCACGACCTGTTTTCTGCTGGGCCAAACGACCTTTTTCAGCTCGCTTTTCAGGTCTCTGAAATACTTAACGACCCTGTTCTGTTTCTTGACCTTTGCCTTCTCTTTTTTGCCGGAAGACTTAGCTGATGGATCCTTTGCCATTGAAATTCTCCTTTCAGCTTACTTTGTCTCTTTGTGAAGCGTATGCTTCTTGCAGAACTTGCAGTACTTGTTCATCTCAAGCCTGTCCGGATCGTTCTTCTTGTTCTTTTTGGTGTTATAATTCCTCTGCTTGCATTCTGTGCACGCCAAAGTAATTTTAACTCTCATTTTCGGCACCTCCTGACGAATTTCGGGTCTCACAAGAACAGATGAGCCCCATGTCTCCTGACCTGCGGTTTCATCACGCAAGCCGCTTTTGCCTCCCTCGCACTGGACCTGACCGGTCCCGAAGCGCAGCACTCATTCGATCTGCGCCTCACGAAATGCACTTTTCACGGCAAAAAATGCGCACAAAAAAATACACCTCGTAAAGAGGTGTAAATATAATATCACATTTTTGCCGTTGTTGTCAAGCGGTTTTAGGAGATAAATGTTAATTTTCTGTAAATTCAAACCGTTTCGGGCAGCCGAGTGGTCAATAAGCTTTTCCCCACAGCACCATACATTTAGCCGGTTTTCCGCAGCAGACGCAGGTATCTGCGATATGTTCCTGTTCAAACGGGATACATCTAGAGCCAACGCCGGTAAGTTCCTTTATTTTATCCTCGCACTCCTCGCTGCCGCACCACATTGCCTCCACGAAGCCGTCGCCTTTTTCCTGGAGCTGCTGGATTATCTCCTGGGGAGTACGGCACTTATAGGTCTTATTCTTACGGTTTTCCAGGGCTTTATCGTACATTCCGTGAGGTATTTTATTATTCAGCAGGTCGAGCACGGTATCGGTGATAGTTTCCAGGGGAGCGGGGAATTTTTCGCCGTTATATCTGAGGGCTATCATACACTGACCGTTTTCGATATCTCTGGGGCCGATCTCTATTCTCACCGGAACGCCTCTCATTTCATACTCTGCGAATTTCCAGCCTGCGGAGTTATCGCTGTCGTCCAGTTTAACTCTTACGCCGGCATTTTTAAGCAGGCTGAAGAGTTCGGCGGCTTTTTCCAGCACGCCCTCTTTATGCTGAGCCACGGGGACTATCACCGTCTGGACAGGCGCTACTGCCGGAGGGAGCACCAGGCCGTTATCGTCGCCGTGGGTCATGATTATAGCTCCGATAAGTCTGGTAGTCATTCCCCAGGAAGTCTGGTGGGGGTACTGGGGTTTATTTTCACGGTTAGTGAACTGGATATCGAACGCCTTAGCGAAGCCGTCCCCGAAGTAGTGGGAAGTTCCAGCCTGGAGAGCTTTACCGTCGTGCATAAGGGCTTCTATAGCGTAGGTCGCCACTGCCCCTGCGAACTTATCGCTATCGGTCTTTCTGCCTTTTACCACAGGCATAGCAAGGTACTTTTCGCAAAATTCGGCATAACATTCCAGCATACGTTCGGTTTCCTGCTGTGCCTCCTCGGCGGTCTCATGGATAGTATGGCCTTCCTGCCAGAGGAACTCTCTTGATCTGAGGAACGGGCGGGTAGTTTTTTCCCATCTCACCACAGAGACCCACTGGTTATAGAGTTTAGGCAGGTCACGGTAGGAGTGGACGATATTAGCGTAGTGTTCGCAGAAGAGGGTCTCGGAGGTAGGTCTGACGCAAAGTCTGTCCTCCAGTTTTTCATTTCCCCCATGGGTGACCCAAGCCACTTCCGGAGCGAAGCCTTCCACATGGTCTTTTTCTTTCTGGAGCAGGCTTTCGGGGATAAACATAGGCATACAGACGTTTTCGTGTCCCAGTTCTTTGAACATTCCGTCAAGTATCCTCTGGATATTTTCCCAGATAGCGTATCCATAGGGGCGTATGACCATACAGCCCTTCACGCTGGTATACTCCACAAGTTCCGCCTTTTTACAGATATCGGTATACCATTTTGCGAAGTCCTCGTCCATGGAGGTGATAGCGTCGTTTTTCTTATCATTATTCTTAGCCAAAGCAAACATTCCTTTCAATTTTTCCCCGAAGAGCTGCTCTTCCTTTTTTTCAGCCTGTCGAGGCTCTCGGAGCCATATATATCGGTATTATATATCTTATAATTAGGGTCAAAGTCCTCAAGGTTATTTTTATCGTAAGGGCCTTTGACCTCAAATTCTTCAGGCGATAAACTATCCTCCACCCTTTCGGGACTATCCTTTTGCTGTTCTTTTTTTTCGAAGAGCTTTGCAATTTTAGGGGTAACGACTGCCGTCAGGAAAACCACTGTCATTATCCCAAGCATCATTCCCAGAAATTTCAGCAAAATGCCGATCATTTCATGATCCAACCCGGGTCTCTCCTTTTTTGTACGATTTTTTTAAACCAATTTGTGTTCGGCTTTCATAGCAGTGGAGAGCCGGACACGAGCCGCCTCAAGATCCCTCGCCGTGAGGTGCGAAGCAGTTTTTGCAGAGCAGATTTTCGTCAAGACCAGGCGGCAGACCGCAGGCATACTGGTGTATGGCAAGGGCTGGCAACGACGTATTGGCGGAAATATGCCTGCAAAAACCGGCTTGTGTCCGGCTCTCCACTGCTATATTATATCATCTTGGCGCGGTTTTTGCAAGCATGATTTGTAATTTTGTTTATTTCCCCGACTTTTCTTATCTTTATGGGTGCGGCGGCGCAGCAACCGGCTTTGCCGGCTGCTTTCCGAGCCGGCAAAGCCGGCTCGGGTGCTTTGCGGCGGCAGCGCCGCCGCAAAGCACGCCGCCGCCGCATTGCCGTGAGGCAGAAAAACGCCCCTTTTCCGTGCAGGAAAAGGGGTGTTTGAAATTATTCAGGCAGTTCCTGACCGGTGATAGCTTCCACGATATCGGGGAATCTCCAGCCGGGGATAATGTCTCTTTCCATAAGTCCGAAGTTTTCGCCGTTTCCGACGAAGGCGTTGTTGTCCCACCAAACGCAGGGAACGCCGTATTCCTTGGCTTTGGACATATAATACTTTCCGCACTCAACTCTGGCTTCTCTGTTGTCGCCGGTCTCGGTCTCGGTATCGAATTTGTTCATTGAACCGAACTCGCCGATGATAACAGGTATGCCTTTGCTGAGGAAGTTGTTGTCTATGTCTCTGAAAACATTGTCTATCGCCTGAGTGTCAGAGGGGTTGTCTATGCTCCACTTGGCAGTTCCGCTGGTGTTCAGGGCGAAATCATAAGGCACATATGCGTGCACCGAAACGATTATCTTGTCGTCGTTTTCGGGCATCTGGAGAGCCTGCATCGCATTGGGCGTGGAGGACGCTCCGTATGTGGGTATCATAAGATGACGCAGCTTGTTGTTTCCGCCGCTGTTTCTAACAGTTTCAACAAACGCCATATTCAGCTGGTTTACTACGTCTCTTCCCTCGTCGTCGCCGCCTGTCCACTCAACCGGAGTACCTTTCTTTCTCGGCTCGTTCATGCCCTCGAATATAAGATGCTCGTCGTAGTTCTTGAACCTGTCGGCTATCTGAGACCAGGTCTTGATGATCTTCTCCTTGGCAGCGTCAAGGTTATCGTAGCTGGGGAAATGCCATTCCTCGTGGTGGATATTAAGTATAACGAACAGGTCGTTGTCGATACCGTAATCAACTATCTCCTGCACTCTGTCCATCCACTCTTTGTCGATATTGCCGTCGCTGTCCATATGGGACTCCCAGGTAACAGGCACTCTCAGGATATTGAACCCTGAACTTTTCAGCAGGTCCATCATGGGCTTGGTGGTCTTTGCACCCTGCCACGCCGTTTCGCTCTCCAGACCTGAAACGCCTGTTGCGTCCATAGTGTTTCCCAGATTCCAACCGATGCTCATTTCCTTTACCAGCTCGGCTGAGGAAATATCCCTTATCTCCTGCTGTTCGTTATACGGAGACTGGTAACCGCCATTGTTTTCCTCTCCGCCGGAGTTGGAGTCACCTCCCTGCTGTGAACTTCCCGAACCGCTTCCGTTATCGGAGCTGTCTGAGTCCTTGTTGCTGCACCCTGCCATCATGCTAAGGCACATAGCTGCCGCAATAACAGCAGCCATCAGCTTCTTGAGTTTCATAACATCTTTCCTTTCTTTGGATATTTATTTTCAGAGGTCGATAAACCCCTTGATCTGTCGGTTTTTAAGCGCATTTATATAATCCTGTGCGGTCTTTATCTCAGTTTCGGTAAGTATGCCGGTATAATTCTTTGAAAAAACGTGGTGGCAGTCGGAACCGGCGGTCTCAGGCAGCCCGAACTGTTCTGCGTACCATTTGGCTCTCCGGTCGAACTCAGGCCGGCGGTTGCCGCAGTTTTTAGTCTCCACCCCGTCCACATACTCAGGAAGAAGTCTTATTGCTTTCAGATATTCAGCCTGTCTGAAAGGGTGCGCCTGCACGACCATTCCGCCATTTTCTCTGACCATCTGGCAAAATTCCCACACAGGCAATTTTGCGCAAACAGGATTTTCCAAAAGCCACTGTTTATCTATCCCATAAGCCAGAAAGTCCGCACCGCCCCAGCCGTATTCTATGCCGAAAAGCACGTTCAGCCCGATCTTCTCCCCTTGCTCTTTTGCCCTTTCAAATCCCAGGCAGTAGGCTTCCACCCAATCTTCCCACGGCAAAGCTCTGTCCGCTTTGGTATTGCCGTTTATAAAATGGTCGGTGACAAAGATCGTATCGTAGCCCATTTCTTTATAATGCAGAGCCTGTTCTCTTCCTGACGCCGACGCACAGGCTGAACCCTCCGCAGTATGAAGGTGGGTCTCTGTCCTGAACATTATCTCACCTCTCAGTCGGAATAGTATGCCACTCTCATAGCTTCATCGGGAGTAGTCACTCCCTTTACGACCAGTTCGGCTGCGCTTTCACCAAGAGTTTTCATCTGCTGGTGTCTGACTGCATATTCTCTTATATCCTCGGTATCACAGCCGTCGCTTATCATCTTTTTCAGCTTTTTATCAATAATTATCATCTCATGGATAGCTATCCTGCCTTTGAATCCCGTATTATTGCAGGCAGGGCAGCCTTTTCCTCTGCGGACTTTTTCCAGTCCCGGTATCGCAGCTTTTTCTTCATCGGTGGGCAAAGTCTCCTCAGCGCAGGAGCTGCACACCTTTCTCACCAGTCTCTGGGCGACTATCCCCACCACGGAATTTGCCACAAGGTAGGGTTTTATGCCCATATCTTCCAGTCTCACTACTGAAGAAGCCGCATCGTTGGTATGCAGTGTGGAAAGCACCAGATGTCCGGTTATGGCAGCCCTCACCGAAATAGATGCGGTCTCCTCGTCTCTGGTCTCTCCTACCATTATAATATCCGGATCCTGGCGGAGCAGCGCTCTCAGTCCCGTCTGGAAAGTAAGTCCGGCGGTATTGTTCACCGACATCTGGTTCACCCTGGGAAGTTTCTTTTCCACCGGGTCTTCGATAGTGGAGATATTCACCTGTCTTTTGGAAAGTTCCTCCAGTATCATATACAAAGTAGTAGTCTTGCCTGAGCCGGTAGGACCTGTCATATAGATTATACCGTTAGGCGCTCTGAGCATAGACTGCATTTTCAAGTAATTTTCCCTGTCCATTCCGAAGCTTTCTTCGCCGTCTATCTTAGTATTGGTGGTAAGAAAACGCATTACCGCCTTTTCGCCGTGGACGGTAGGTATCACCGACACTCTCACTGAGATATCGTTTCCCTCCACGGTGGTCCTGAAGTTGCCGTCCTGGGGGATACGTTTTTCGGCGATATCCATATCCGCCATTATCTTTATCCTTGCGATGACCGAATTATGTATGCCTTTTGAGAGGGAAACATACTCGACTATCATGCCGTCCACCCTCATGCGGACGGTAGTTTTATCCTCGAAAGGTTCTATATGTATATCGCTGACGTTTGAGGAATATCCCCTTGCAAGCAGGCTGTTTATCAGTTTGATTACCGGTATATCGCTGTCCTCGTCGTCGCTTTCGGCGGAAAGTTCTATTACCTGGGCGGAGCTGTTGGCGTTTCTTGCCGCCTGTCTGGCTTCCACCTCGGAATAGCAGCGTTCCACCGCTCTTTTTATCTTATCCTTTTCGGTAACGCAGAAGCGGATATTATGGCCGCAGATCTGCTTGATATCTTCCTGAGCGTAAAAATCCAGCGGGTCGGACATGAAAACACGCAAGTTCCCGCCCTTTTCACCTACAGCTATAGCGTTATACCTGGACGCCAGGCTGCGTGGTATCTTTTCAACGGAGGAGATATCTATGCTTTCGCTGTCAAGGTCGGAATACTCCAGTTCCAGCTTTTCCGCAAGGGCAATAAGCACCTGGGTCTCGCTGACGAACCCAAGGCTCACAAGCAGATCCCCAAGACGTCTGCCCTTGCCCTCGGCGGTCTTTTGGAACTCCAGCGCACGGGCGATATGTTCGTCTGTTATATAGCCGTATTCTTTTAGCACCTCGCCTATTGGTATGTTTTTCATGGTATCACCGCTTTTTGCTTTTCTTAATGTATATATCCATAGGAGATCACCAGCGGCTGTCCGTTTTCCTCAAGACTTCCCACGGTGAAATCCTCCCTGTTATCGCCGTTCATATTGAGCAGCGGCAGTGTGAGCGTTCGTGAAAACTTACATTCGCCCTCGTCGTCCGTCAGCAGGACTTTTGCGGTAAGGGCGTCAGAACCGTTCTCCGCCAGCTGCATATCCAGCTTCACTTTAAGACCTTTCAGGTCGTTTTGGTCGAAGACGGTCTGGCTGCCGGTCTGTTCTCTGAGGATATCCACAGTTTCGCCTTTTCCGCCTATCACCAGACATTCCCTGTATCCTGCGGACATATCCTCCGGTATCGCCGGATATTCCTGTCTGTCCGCCTGAAGAGCCACAGCGCAGGAAAGTTTATCCTCAAGCGTTTGGCAAAGTCTTTCCCCCACGTCGGAAGCCCTGTCGGCGGCGGCGTTTCTGGCAAATATCCCAGCCGCCATCATTATTATCGCCGAAGCCGAAGCCACCAGCACTGACATCACCGCCAGCGACACCGCCGTTTCGGTCAGCGTAAAGCCTTTTTCTTTCATTGCTTTCACATTTCCCCGTCTGCAAAGTAAAACTCGTACACCGGTCTGCCGTCCGAAGAAGAAACGGCAGTTTTGTTCACTGTTCTGGTATGCGATTCGCCGTTTATCTCCACGGTTATCTCAGTCTGCTCCTGAGCCTCGCCGCCGCTTATCATTTCTTCCTCACGGCTGCGCATAGACTCGTCCGCTTCTTTCAGGTCCTGAGTCTTTGTCCTGACGTTTGCGCCGGAAGTAACCCC
Source organism: uncultured Clostridia bacterium (assembly GCA_947631585.1). GTDB lineage: Bacteria > Bacillota > Clostridia > Oscillospirales > Ruminococcaceae > JAAZZIT01. Next base: position 7,205 of record CANRLY010000021.1, on the reverse strand, counting down.
TGCCAGCAGCGTAAGCGCCGCAGCCGCTATTATCGTAAGAGCTATCAGCGATTCCAGAAGAGTCTGCCCTGTCCGGTTCGTTCCGGCGGAAGCTGCGTTTTTCACGGTAAGACCTCCTTTATCTGCCCACATATCCTGTCAGTTCCCAGCCGTCCTCCGAAGAATACGCCATTTCCCCGGTAAGGCTTTTGGTTTCGCCGCCGTTTTCTGCGCTGGCGGTAAGAGTGACCTTATCGCCGCTTTTCAAAACGGTCAGTTCGCAGCTGTTCCCCTCGAAGTCAAATGTCGCCGCAAGGCTGTCTTTATCTGGGAAAAAGTCCGAATCTTCGCCGTTTTCCTCTATATCCTCCGAAGCTATCCCTATTGCCGAACGGCAAAGGTACTCCGCCTGTTTCAGCTCCACTGCGCCGAGAGTTCTTTCATACCCCGAAAGCGCAGCTACCATTCCTGCGGCGGACACTATCATGAACACCGCCGAAGCGCACACCGCCCACAGCATTGCCGAGCCGCTGCGGTTTTTACAGGTATTCATTTGTCCCACCGCCTTATCTTGATTTATAAGAATGTCATTTATCTTCGTCCAGCATGAACACATACACTGATATTTCCGCCTTTATACGGCTGGAAAGTTCCCCCTGACGGGAACTGTCCGCTGTAAACTCACCGTTCACTTCTCCCACGCAGCAGCCCTCTTCCTTTGATATCTCGCCCAGCAGGTCGGGGAGGTCTCCGCTGTCGCCGGAAACGGTATAGTCCATGCGGTAGAAGGTCACGCCGGAAAGTACGGTCTGTTCGGACTTGTCTGCGCCCTTGCCGTCGGGCTTTTCCACGAACTCCTCCTCCCAGGGGGTCTCGTCCGAGATGGACAGTTCCGACAGTGCAAAGCCGTACTTTTCAAACAGAGGAGAGACCTTGCCGTCAGCCTGAGCGGCGGTGAGCTTTCCTGTAAAAGCCCCGTTTTCCGTCCGCAGCTGTTCCAGCTTTTCACGCAGCTGCTGAGAATCCGCTTCCAGTCCGGCAGCCGTCAGCCTGTCGGAATTTGCCGCATAGTATCTATCCATTGCGTTTTGCTGCTGTTCTTTGGCTTCCTGCGCCTTATTGAGTTTTGGCAGAGCCACAAGGTTGACCACTGCCGCCGTTATCAGCACGCACACCAGCACATACAGCAGCATGAACTGTTTTTTGCTGCCAGCTTTCACTGAGAGTCCACCTCCCCGTCTCCGCTGACTGTACACACCAGCTGAAAAGCGGATCTTCCGCCGCTTTCCGAAAAGCCGGAGTAGTCAACTGTCTGAAAAAGCCCTGTTTGCTCAACTTTTTTCACAAATTCAGGTATATTGCCGGCGTCGTCTGCGGAAAAGCCCAGTTCCACGCCGTAAGAGGTCATATCGCCGTATTCGCACCTTATCCCATTGCCAAGGCAGCCGTTTATCTTATCTGCGATATCCGGATCCAGCTTTTTGGCAAGTTCAGCCGAAGAACTTCTTTTTTCTCCCAGAGTTTCCGCAATTTCGCAAGCCGCCGTGAGCCTGTCGTTTTCAGACTGGTTTTCTTCCAGCAGTTCTTCCACGCTTGTCTGTTCAGCCGCATCAGCTTTTCTCTGAGCTTTTTCAGAATCGCTCTCGGCGTTTTTCAGATACCCGGACGACAGCGCCACCGCCCCGACGCTTATTGCCGCAGCTATCAGAACAGGCAGGGCGGCAGCGGCAAATCTTGCGTTTTTTCCGCTTTTTTCTGCGCTTTTCAGTCCTGCCAGCAGGTCCATATCCTTTTTATACAAGCTGCTCAAATCTTTTTCAGTCCTTTCTGCTCAGATCAAACCGCCAAGTATCTCCGTCTTATCGGAAATATCCGTTCCGTAACTGCCGGTCTTTTCAAAGTTCACAGTTCTGCCGCCGGAAAGGAGCTGGGCAGGAAGTCCCAGTGCGGCGGCGGACTCCCTCAGCAGCGTCTGTTCCCCATGGGAAAAGCCGCCTATGAACAGGTCGGTTATGTCGTGGCCTGTATTTGCCGCCTTATTGAACTGTATCATAGAGGAGACCAGATTTGCCGTCTCTTCGGAAAAAGCCTTTGTATCCCTTTCGGCGGTTATCCTTGTTCTTCCTGAGAACCGATACATACCGTTTACAAAAAGAGTCATGGAAACGGTATTCGCCTCCGCCTGAGAAAGTATGAAAGTTTTTTCTTTCAGTTCGCCCAGCATACCTATCAGTTTTATCCGGCAGTTGAGCGCAGTATCCATTGAGGAAAGTTTTATCCCCACGGAAGAAAACAGGTCGGCGTAGGACCTGACAAAATCAGGTTCCGCCATACAGGCAAGCACGGTAAGTCCGCCGGTATCGGGATTTCTTCCCAGAGTCGCCCAGTCGCAGAGCATTTTATCCTGATTTTCGGTCTCTGAAAACTCCTGCCTAATACAGGAGATCATTTTTTCGCCTTTAAGCGCAGGGACTTCCAGCAGCTTCTGGTTAAGACCTCTGCCGTCCACCACCAGGGTGATATTTTTTTCAGGCAGGGAATATCTTTTCCACATACTTTTAAGAGCCGCCTTAGCCGCAGTTTCATCGGTGATTATGCCGTTTATCATAGCGGCTTCTCCCAGTGGCTGTTCGCAGAAGCTTTTTACTGTGAGCCTGCCGTCGCCGGCAAAGCCCTGAGCCGCCTGTATCCTGTCGCTTTTTATATAGACCGCCGTTTTCATTTCAAGCGTCCTTTCATCATTGCCGCCAGAGGTGCGGCGTTATCTATTTCGGTATAAAGTGAATAGATCGGCAGCATAACGGCAAGCACCACCGTCACTATGACCGCCGCCATTATACAGATCATCACCGGTTCAATTATAGAGACCAGTTTTTTCATTGCCGCTGCCGCCTCATACTCGAAGCTTTCCGCCGCCGAACTGAGCAGGCTTTCCAGCATACCCGTCTCCTCGCCCACGGCTATAGTCCTGATAAGTTTCACATCGAATCCGTCTACCGCCGAAAGTGCGTTGCTGAGAGATTCGCCCGATCTGACTTTTTTCACCGCTTCAGGTATGCCTTTTTCAATATACTTATTGCCGACCGTATTCTTTGCCACGTTAAGAGCCGCAGTCATGGAAAGTCCCCCTCCGTAGAGGGAAGCCAGCGTCCGTGCGAATCTTGCCGTACAGATTATCCTTACCAGCCGTCCTGCCACGGGGATCTTTATCTTCAGCTTATCAAAAGCCGTGCGGACGCTTTCCAGCCGCATTATAAACACCACTGCCGCCGCCAGCACCGCTGCGCCCAGCAAAAACAAAAACCAATATTTTCTCAGAGCTGTTGAAAATCCCATAAGAATCCTGGTTATCAGCGGGACTTCCATATCCTTGAACAGTTTCATGAACGACGGCAATATAAAAGTGAATATCCCGATGACTACCAGCAGTGTCATCACCGCCAGCATTACCGGGTAAGCAAGGGCTGCTTTCACCTGTGAGGAAAGTTGTTTTTCCTTTTCGTAATGCTCCGCCATTTTCATGCAGACGGAAGGCAGTCTGCCGGATTCCTCGCCGGACATGACCATATTCACCAGCAGTTCGGGAAAAGCCCTTCCCTGCTGAGCCATTGCCGCAGAAAGAGGCATACCTCGTCTTATCTGGGTATTAAGGCTGTCGTAGACTGTTCTCAATCGGGCGTTTTCGCTTCTTGCGGAGATGACCGAAAGAGCTTTCACTATAGTTATCCCCGACCCCAGCATAGAGCCAAGTTCCCTGCAAAAGTCGGAAAGTTCCCCTGATCTCAGGCGTTTTCCGGCTGAGTCCTTTCTCACTTCCTCAAAGGACAGCAGGAAAAGACCCTGTTTTTCTTTCAGGGCGGCTTTAAGTCTGGCAGGGTCCGCAGCCTCCGTCTGACCGGAGCTTATCTCCCCTTTTATATCAGATGCCTCATATTTATACAGCGCCAACCCTTATCACTTCCTGCTTAAAAGCACCCGACGCCGATCAGTACCAGATGCCGGGTGCTTTATTATCTCTATGTACGTTTGCCGGCGGAAAATTTATCACGCCAGCACCTCGTAAGCCTTTCCTGTATACCTGATGGTTATTCCCGAAGAGGACTTATACTCCAGGTCGGTTACCTTGTTCTTATCGCTGAAGTTTACAGAACTGATCTCGCCGCTGCCGTCTATCTCAGCAAGAGCAAGGGCTTCCTTTTCATAATCGGAGTTTTTGAACGCAATAGCATCATCGCCGCCGAACTTGACCTTTTCAGCGTAAGCTTCGCTTGCTACCGTCTGGCAAGCCATCACAACGCTTCTTGCCTCAGCCACGGCAGACTTTTCATTTGCCTTGTCGATATATCCCGTCAGCGCAGGTATCAGCACCACTGCCAGTATTGCCAATATTACCAGCACCACTATAACTTCCAGCAGGGTAAAGCCCCGACGGTTCTTACTATTGTTTTTCATTATGATATCAGTTCCTTTCACAGCGGAACAACTATCCGCTTCAGCCGACACCTGCGCCGTCCTGAAAAACTTCCGGCGCACCGATGTCTTTTCTATAACATTATAATACTGTTCTTTTCGTTTGTCAACCACCGAACTTCCCCATACAATAAAGAAAGATCAGAAAGCTTATGAACTTTTTTGCTTTCTGATCCTTATTTTAAGCAGGGGTATTACTGTCAGCTGTTGACTGCTTCCTTGATGGGCATAAGCTCCGGGTGGGCAAGTTTTATCTTATCGGTTATCATCGCCACGAACTCGCTGTTGGTGGGTTTGCCCTTTTCGAGGGCGATAGTGCAGCCGAAAAGTTCGTTTATCGTCTGAACGTCGCCTCTGTCCCAGGCGGTCTCGATGGCGTGTCTGATGGCTCTTTCCACTCTGGAGGGAGTAGTTGAAAAGCGTTTTGCCACTGACGGGTAGAGCATTTTGGTGACGCTTTCAAGCATTTGCTCGTCGTTTATCGCCTGAACGATAGCTTCTCGCAGATAGTGGTAGCCTTTTATATGCGCCGGAACGCCTATTCTGTGCATATAGTCGGTGACCACCAGTTCCAGGTCGTTCCTGCTCTTGATATTGATAGGAGCCGCACCCTTGCCGGAGGTGGAAAGTCCCATCAACTCTTTTATCCTTTCGCCCACCAGAGACGGCTCGAAAGGCTTGAGCAGGTAATAGGAGGCTCCGTTATCCATGACCGATTTTTCCACAAAGGGGCTGTCGTAGGTATTGGTCACGATCACCTTCGGCATCTTTCCGCCGTCTGAATTGAGCCGCTTGAGAAGTTCTATAGCGTCGAACCCCGGCATTATCGCATCGCAGATAACGACGTCCGGCTGTTCGCTGCGCACGGCGTCAAGTATCGCTTTGCCGTCCTTTGGTCTGGCTATGACGTAGAAATCCATCAGTCTCAGCGAATTTGCAAACGCAACGCCAAATTCCATCGAGTCGTCTCCCACCAGTATCTTGATCTTGTTAGTCATAATAACATTCCCTCCAACTTATTTTTATGCCGCTTGTCTATCCATATATTACCATATCAGACATCAAAATGCAATAGCTTTTTTCAAAAAAGTAAGAAATTGGTGGAAAAATTATCGACAATTTTCGCAAAGGTCTTGTTTAATACGACAATTGCAGCAGTTCTCGGCAAAATACCCGATATTTTTTACTTCCGGATATCTGCCGCATGGAATGAGCTGATTTAAATTTGCAGTCAAATGTAAATAAATTGTAAACATTGTGATTTTTCAAGATTTTGTGTTACAATTTAAGGAGATGAAAGGTATTATTAATGAAAGTTCACGCAGACTGACAGAAAGGAGTGGGCAAATGAGCGAACTTGAACATCTTGACGCCGATGGGATAATCGACCGTTACGCCGGTCTGGTGTACCGTATCGCCCTGAGCCAGTCCGGGTCAAGATTCGAGGCGGACGACATATTCCAGGAAGTCTTTCTCAGGTTCTTCAGGAAGGAACGGAATTTCAAAAGCGAAGAGCACAGGAAAGCGTGGCTTATAAGGGTGACGATGAATTGCAGCTATTCTTCGGCAAAAAAATGGTCCTCCCCCAACAGGATACCCATTGAAAGCCGCAGCGCCGGGGTGTTCCATCTGCCGGAGGAGAACATGATACACAATGCGCTGTGTTCATTGCCGCCCAAATACAGAAGCGTGATACATCTTTATTACTTTGAGGGAATGAGCTGCCCGGAGATATCGGAGACGCTGAGGGTCTCTGAGTCGGCGGTGAGAATGAGGCTCACCAGGGCAAGAGGAATGTTAAGGGGGCTTATTTCGGAGGACGGCTCTGTGCAGCCTGTCCTGTTGAATGACGAAGATCGCAGTTTAAGGTAATTCGCAGATTTGCAGAAAGGGGATCATTATGGCGGACAAAAAGATCAGGAAGATAATACAGTCTATGAACGATCAGGCGGTGCCGTCTCAGCGGCTTGTGGACGCCACCAAAAAAGGTGAGCTGCCGCCGGAGGACGACAGGCTCATACAGTCTATGAACAGTCAGGCTGCGCCGTCGGAACAGCTGATAAGGGCAACAAAAAAAGCAGTGGCGGAAAACAGAGACACTGTGCGTTACAGAAGTCACGCTCCGTACTTTGCAACGGCGGCTCTGGGAGCTGTGCTGGTAGTCGGGGCAGGTATCTACAGTTACGGCGACCTGATGAGCGACGACAGTCAGGACTCGGCAAAAAGCTCGCCTAAAGTCACCACGGCGGAGCTTTCTGAGGAGGAGGGGATATTCCCCATCGGCGACAACATCATTTATGACAACAGTATCTATATAGAAAACATAGCTCCCATTTCAGAGGAAGAAGCTCTGGATTTCATGGGAAAGAATTTCCACTGCTTTGAGATAAATAATCAGCCCTGCTTCGGGACTGCGCCTTACTATGACGGCAAAACGCTGCTTTTCTACTATTATTATTCCAACATGACAAACATAATTTCAGTTTACGGCAGCGACACGGTATTTGTCAGCAGAGACCCTGTTAACGGAAAATTCAGCAAGCTGCCTGACGAAATGTCTTTCAACTGGGAGGATATACTTTCCTACGACCCGGGATCAGGACTTCCCACAGAGCCGGAAAAAAGTCAGGACTACAACACCGTGTTATCCGATGCGGTATACAATTCCGGCAAGCCGAGGTACTTTGTGGAAACGGTTTCCGATGATAAAGTAAAAATTTACAAATACCGCTCAGACACAGGAGCTGTTGAATACG